>JANMGS010000866.1:0-4093 GCA_031374745.1 Ferruginibacter sp.
TTTAGTTTAAGTTATTAGTTCGCAAATTGTAGCGTTGGATTGGCCTAAGAAAAAAAGCGTTAAGAAAATTTGGATGTTTGTCGTTAAGAAATGAAATCAATGTTACCAATGTTGAAAAAATATTCTTTGCTCGTAAGTCGCACTCCTGTTGGGCTTTATTTTGCTGTTGTGACTGATTTCATTTTAGACAAATATTCAAATTTTTAGCTTTTTTTCTTAAGCCTTGATTTTTTTGTTACTTTTTGTATCAAGACAAAAAGTAAATACGAACAAACCTATATCTTATTATACTTTGGGAACAAAACACTTAATTCTTAAAATTTAAACAAAAACATGAAAATAGCAGCAATACTTTTACTTAGCTTTTCGTATTTTAATATAGCCGCACAAAAAATGGGGTTGCATAATTCAAAAAATTTTACTGTAAAAAATAAAGTAGTTTATGTGTACACAACTGCCGATAGCAGCAATTTTAGAATTTCGCTTACAGATAAATTAACTTTTAAAGAACTGCCACAACCTACCGAAGGAGAGGTAAGTATTTTTGTAGAGCCCAATAAAACCTTTCAGACTTTTTTAGGTATTGGAGCTGCATTAACAGATGCCAGTGCAGAAGTATTTGCAAAATTACCTTTAGCTAAACAACAGGAATTTTTACAAGCCTATTTTAATAAAGATAAAGGCATTGGTTATACATTGGCAAGAACGAATATTCACAGTTGCGATTTTAGCAGCGATATGTATACCTATGTAGCGGAAGGCGATGCAGCGCTCACTTCATTTAATATTAATCATGATAAACAATTTCGTATTCCTTTTATAAAACAGGCCATTGCTGCAGCCAATGGCAAGCTTACTTTATTTGCAAGCCCATGGAGCCCACCGGCATTTATGAAAACCAATATGGATATGCTACAAGGCGGCAAATTAAATAATGACTTTGCTTCTAGTTGGGCAATGTATTACACCAAATTTATTAAGGCATATGAAAAAGAGGGAATACCCGTTTGGGGCATTAGTTTGCAAAACGAACCTATGGCAACACAACGTTGGGAAAGTTGTATTTACACTGCAGAAGAAGAAAGAGATTTTCTTAAAAATTATTTAGGCCCTATTATGAAAAAAGAAGGGTTGGGCGATAAGAAAATAATCGTATGGGATCACAACAGAGATTTGATGACACAGAGAGCGGCTGTAATTTTTAATGATCCAGAAGCAGCGAAATATGCTTGGGGCATGGGGTTTCATTGGTACGAAACTTGGAGCGGTGGGCAACCCATGTTTGAAAATGTAGCGGCAGTAAACAAAACATACCCTTCAAAAAACTTATTGTTTACAGAAGGTTGTGCAGAAAGTTTTAAGCAAAATGATTACCAGCGTTGGGTCAATGGAGAACGTTATGGTAAGTCTATGATAAATGATTTTAACAATGGTACTGTTGGTTGGACGGACTGGAATATTTTATTGGATGAAACTGGTGGTCCAAACCATGTAAATAATTTTTGTTTTGCACCTGTGCATGCAGATACGAAAACGGGAGAAATAATTTATACGCCATCCTATTACTATATTGGTCATTTTTCAAAATTCATACAACCAGGTGCTAAAAAAATAAATAGTGCTGCAAGTAGAAGCCAATTATTAACCACGGCATTTATAAATACAGATGGAAAGATTGCCGTGGTTGTAATGAACCAAAGCGATAAAAAAGTTACCTATAACCTTTGCATTGCTGGTAGTGCCGCAGTTGTACATATTTTGCCACATGCTATTCAAACATTGGTTTTATAAAGCGAATATACTGGTGGATTTGTCGATGGTGATTGCTACTTTACCCAAATTGACTTGTTTATATTTTTTCAGGGAATGGTATTCATTATTAAGAAGCTTCCTTTTCCGTCGTTCGATAATCCTAGAGCAGCCGTTGTTGGTATGCAGCGCAAGCAGAGAAGCCAAGCGTACCAACAACTGGTGCAATACCTAACGATGATTTTTTTATTTTACAATACCTGTAGCCTAAGCAAGTGTTGTTGGTACGCACAACTGCATAAGCTATACGGCATACCAACAACGGCGGCACTAAAATAGAGCAACCAATTACTGCAGAGAATTTAATTATATTTGGAATGTTAACAAGGGCTAAAGCGTATGAAAAAAAATAATAAGTGGGTTATACTGTTTTATTTTTCCTTATTAGCTTCAGCAAGCTATTCTCAAAGCCCCATTGTTAAGAGTTATGTTATTATAACATGCGAGGAGAAATTTGCAAAAAGTTTTGAAGGCATTAAAAGAACTTTTTGGATTGCAGATGAAGATTCAATTTTTGATACAGGGACTAAATTTTTCCCTTTACTCTTATCAGGATATTTTAAGAATGATTTAGATAGTTGTTGTTTAGGTAAAGAAATTGACCCATATTATAGTTCTCATGAAAAAGAAAATTACTTAGATACAGCACAAGAGAAATCATTAGACATTTTACAAACAATAATTTTTGCGAAAAGAAAGAAGATGCAGACTATAATAAAAAAGTGGGCTTATGGTAATCAAGCGAAAGTTACAATTTACGCAACTTCAATTTTTGGCTCATTTTGTTTTTCTAAGTTTAATTTTATTGGAAAGAAAAGAAGCGACTATGCTGATTTATTATATTTACCCAATTCTAAGATTGAAGAGAATAATAGATTTTGGGAGACATTAAAAAGTAAACGTTTTATGCAATTAGACTTCTCTAGGTATAATTTTAATTACTACATTTTATACAACGAATTCCCAGAATGGAGGAAGTACGGAAAATAAAAGATAAAAAAGCACCTCATCTTGCGCAAGTATTTAAGCTACCTATTACTTGAAGCCTAGCAGATATTCAGCCCAGCTAAGTTCGGTAGGGTATCTACCGCTTACTGCGGTACAAGTTGTGCGGCGCAATACATAGCGATATTTTTTTATTTCACAATAGCTGTAGCCTAAGCAAGTGTTGTTGGTACGCACGAATGCATAAGCCATGTTGCATACCAACAATGGCTAATTTTTTTTTATTTTGATGAAGAAAGGATTTTTATAGCTTATTCTTTTACATTGGCACAGAAAGCTAGCACACAGGCTCGGCCTCATTTCTGAGCCAGAGATACTTTTTTAATTTGAAAGGATACTACGATAGTTGTCAAAAAATAGGCAACCAGCATACCTGCGCCAGATTGTATAAGCATACACATATATACGGAACAGTCCCGCCATAATGCAGTAAGACCAAACAAATATTGCCATCTGCAGCGTTGTACTAAGCGCAAAAGCTTTATATGAACAATTTTTTATCGATATAACCACTCGTACGCTTATTATCCCCGTTCACCCATTTATTTGTCATGGTTTTGTAAAATGCCAATATTTTTGTTGTCATAAAATTTTGATCATGAAAAAAATATTGTTGTTATTGGGGGTTTTATTAGTTGCATTTATAGCAAACGCACAAAAAATTTCGGGGATTGTAAAAGATGAAGAAGGCAAGCTATTAAGTGCTGCCAACATTACATTAAATAGGTTAAAAGATTCTATAGCAGTAAAGTATGCAGTTACCAACAAGGCTGGTATTTACACAATAGAAAACATTGCAGCGGGTAAATATTTTTTAACCGTTACACATGTTGGGAATGCTGCCAAGAGAACAAGCGAATTAAATGTAGCAGGAACAGATATAGCCGTTACGGAAATTATATTGGCAAAAGCCAGTGCTGATTTGGCCGCCGTGAGTGTTACTTCAAAAAGACCCATTGTAGAAGTAAGGGCAGATAAAACAATTTTGAATGTTGAAGGTACCATCAATGCTGCTGGTAATGATGCATTGGAATTATTAAGAAAAGCGCCAGGTGTTATTGTAGACAAAGATGATAATTTGAGTTTGGCAGGCAAGAATGGGGTACAGGTTTATATAGATGGCAAGCCTAGCCCATTAAGTGGAGCAGATTTGGCTAGCTACTTAAAATCTATACAGGCTACACAAATAGAATCCATTGAGCTTATTACAAACCCTTCTGCAAAATATGAGGCTGCTGGTAATGCTGGTATCATCAATATTAAATTTAAGAAAAACAAA
>JANMGS010000873.1:0-9059 GCA_031374745.1 Ferruginibacter sp.
TACTTGTGCAACCAATGGTGGGTGCTCAAGTAAAAAAAATATGCCCAAAAAAAGAATTGCTATTTTTTTTCTCATCATTCTGTTGCGTATTCCGATAAGTAAATATATCTATTTACTAAATGAAGATGAAAAAAGTTGTGAATGATTTAATATTATATTTCTAGATAACTCATCAAATTCTGGTAATTGCCACTTATTTCGTTGTGAAAAATTTCGTTTCCATACGAATAAACTACATTGTATTCATACCTTTCGAATGTAGCAATTACTGATTTTATTTCTCTTTTGTTTATATGTAAAGTAACGGTAAGTAAGCCTGTAATTGAATCTACAGTAGTATTTAGGTGTAAGATTGTACAATCATTGCTTTCTACAATCCTACTTATTTCAGATAGGGCAAACTGTAGTCTTTCCATTTCTAAAACGATTATACCGCCAATTTCATCAGCACCAGCAAAATTCCCCAGATTTTTCAATAAGTTGGAAATAGTGATAGCGCCAGCATATACATTGTTTGCGCCAACAACAGGAACCAAGGTAGTATCAAAACGAATACTACTGCTCACTGCATTTAAAAAATGAACATTTTCTGATACAGCAGCATTTAAAAAAACATTTTGTAATACCTCTATAGAAAGTTTATCATCATCTGCATCTAACAGATCGTCTTCGCTTATTAGTCCAAGAAACTTTTCGTCCGATACAACAGGCAAATGGGAAATATGAAAATCATTTAGTAATTGCAAGGCTTTGCCTACGCTATCTTGCAATTGCAGCCTAGGTATACTTGTATTTATAAGTTCCTTTGTGAGCATTTAATGGTTATTTGTGATACAAGATAAACCAACGAAAGTTAAGTTTATTGTTTATAAGACAAAAGAAATCGTTAAACCGTTGCAGGAGAATTTATTTTTGTTAAAAAAGCTTCCAGAATAATATTGAATTCAATTGGTACCTCCATCATAGGAGCATGCCCACATTTGTCTATAAAATGAAGTTCACTGTTGGGTATTAACTTTTGAAACTCTTCTCCAACAAATGGAGGAGTAACATTGTCATTTTTGCCCCAAATAAGACAGGTCGGTTGTTTTATGGCTTTCAATTCTTCGCCAAGATTGTTGCGAATGGCACTTTTAGCCAATGCTATTATTTTAATAACTTTCATTCTATTATTCGTAATTTCAAAAACTTCATCTACCAATTCATCTGTAGCCATTGCTGGGTCATAAAAAGTATAGGCTGTTTTATTTCTTATATACTCTTTATCTCCACGTTTTGGGTAGGTATCTCCCATTCCATTTTCAAATAAACCAGAACTGCCGGTGAGAATAAGTGATTTGATTTTTTCTGGATGCTTTAATATGTGCACCAGACCCACATGGCCTCCTAGAGAATTTCCTAGAAGATTGATACAATCGTATTTTCTATGCTCGATAAATTTTTGTACAAACTTTTCCAACCCACCAACAGAGGTATGCAATAAGTCCATTTCTAATAAAGGCAAAATAGGAACAACTACTTTATAGTTTTTTCTAAAATGTTCAATAAGATGTTGAAAATTACTTAATGCGCCAAACAGTCCATGCAATAGCATTAGTACTTCGCCATCACCTTCCTCTATAAATGAAAATTTCCCTTCTTGTTTTATTTCGTAACTCATTCGGCTTTAAGTATAGTTCTGTAATTTGCTAAAATACGTTGTTTCCATCAAAAAAAAGGTATTCATTATGATATTAAATGAATTTTTATACTATAATGAGCATAGAAAGAAACATTAAATAAAAATAATTCAATTTTATTGTTTGGTAAATGTTCCAAAAAAGGCTTCCAACTCTGCAAACATATTTTTGAACCAAGGTATTACTACGCTAAACCCACCTATAACTTTTGGCCCTAAAGGTTGCAAATAAGGGTATGTTAAAGATGTTTGTAATATTTCTATTTTAATGAACTGTAATTGAACAGCATAAAAAATAAAAACACTAAAAATAATGCTGTACAATAATGTATATAAAACCATGCCTGCAATTCTATTGGCCCATCCGAGCATTATTGACTCAAATGTTTTTTGTATAAGTTTGCCGGCTATATTTACCAAAACAACTACACCGATAAACACCAATAAAAAAGAAAGTACAGGCAACCATTTACCCAAATTGGTATGCTCAGATAATTTTGCTGCCACCGTTGTAGATAATTTTAAAGCAGCAGCTAATCCTATAATAAAGCCGAGTATAGAAAATATGGCTATTATAAAACCTTTGGTATATCCTTTGTAACAAGCCAGTGTTATTAAGAGTAAGAAAATAATATCTATAATCATGCTATATTGCTATAATTATGACAAAAGATTTTTTACAATTCCACTTATAATTTTACCATCTGCTTTGCCGGCTAGTTGTTTCGTGGCGGCTCCCATTACTTTACCTAAATCTGCAGCTGATGTTGCGCCCGTTTCTGTAATAATATTTTTTACTACAGCTATAATTTCTTCTTCTGTCAGCTGTTTTGGTAGAAATCTTTGTATCACTTCTAATTCTTCTTTTTCTTTTATTGCAAGGTCTTCACGTCCTTGTTTTTCAAAAATATCTAGTGAGTCTTTTCTTTGTTTTACCATTTTTTGCAAAAACTTTTGTTCGGTAGCTTCATCTATTTCGCCACCTGCACCAGGTTCGGTTTTTGCTTTTATTATTTCTGCTTTTATTGCACGCAATGAACGAAGAACTCCTTCATTTTTTGACTTCATGGCGTCTTTCATTTCGGCCATTATTTTTTGTTCTAAATTCATAAAGAAATGTTTTAGTGTTGGGCACTTATTATGGAGACCAATCTACCATGAAAGCACCCGGTTTTTAAATATAGTTGTACCAAAAAGTAAAAAAAAAAAATAGCAATTTTTAATTTTTACGAAGTAAAGTATTTTTTTAAAAGCAATCATACGTTATAGGGCTATATCAAATACGTAACATTACATACTATTATCCTTCACTTGTGCTGCTCTAAATTTTTTAATAAAGGCTTCAGAAAAAGCTTTCATTTCATTTGCTTGCTCTACATTTTTTGTAGCTCTCAAAAAAGTGTCCGACATCGTAAAAAGCATTTGGTAAAAGAATTCACCCATTTCGTCTACCATCATATCTTTTGTCCAAAGGTCAATTCGCATAGCAGTTTTATCGCCAGCATCCCAAAATGCAATACACATGGCTTTTGCTTTTTGCGCCATTTCTGCACTACTGTCGCTTGCATTCCAATGTATACTTTCTGGAATTTTATCTGGGTCTAATAAAATATCAATATTTATGGTTGATTTGTGCATATGAACGTACTAATTTTTATTTGCGAAGGTAGTAGCTTTTTGTTTCATCATGATAAGAAATGCCATTCTAAATTTAAAATCGCACTAAAAGAAAAAAAATATTTAATTGTATATTTCTTAGGTATGCGTTCCTTTAAATTGTGTAAGTCTTTCTGGAATTTATTTTTGTTTGTAAACGATAAAAAATTTAAAATCCTTTGAAATGCGCTTCATTAAAAGGTTACGGTATTTTCAAATATATATTTTTTCATTTTTATTTGTAATATATTTTTATATTTTTATTTGGTTTGTAAAAATAGCCTCAGCCTTATCCACACTCATAAATAAATTGTGCATAAAAAAAGTATCATTTTTTTTTCATTATGCAAATTTTATTTTTAATATTGCGTAGGGATTTACTATCCCTGTACTTACTAACCCATCTATATAAAAAAACCCAGCTTCAAAAAAGTTGGGTTTTTTGTTATGTATAGATTATTAAACTCTATTTTGTAATCGTATATAATGCGCTATTTTTTTTATTCATTCTATATTTCAATAAATGAATTTTGGAATAATAAAAAGTTATCTTGCAATTAAATAAATTATCTATGTTAAGATCTATGACTGGCTTTGGAAGAGCGGAACAATTGCAGGGCGAAAAAACATTTATGGTTGAATTGAAAGCGCTCAACGGAAAGCAGTTTGAATTGCAACTTAAAATTCCGCCGCTTTTAAAGCCGTATGAATTTGAAATAAGAAATTTATTGCAAGAAAATCTTATTAGAGGCACCATCGATTGTTACGTAAATATTAAACAGAATGGAACGGTAAAACCAGTTGTTATTAACACTGATTTAATTAAAGCTTACTATACGCAAATAAAAGAACTTGCGCAAGAGATGGATATAGATACAAATGCGGTACTTAGTTCTTTGTTAAGATTGCCAGAAGTCGTTACACCATCAAATGATGTATTAGATAAGGAAGATTTTAACGTCTTTTCTGAAGTGCTTCTTGAAGCAATAAAGCAATTAAATAACCATAGAATAGAAGAAGGAAAATCGCTTGAAAAAGATTTATTGAATCGGATAGCAAATATAAAAAAAGAAGAAGAAAATATTTTATTGCTTGTACCCAATAGGCAAAAAAAAATACGGGATGAAATAAACTTATTATTAGAAGAAAATGTAGGCAAGGAAAACATAGACAATAATAGGATGGAACAAGAGCTCATATATTACATGGAGAAAATTGATATACATGAGGAGCAAATACGTTTGAGACAGCATTGTGAATATTTTGCAGAAATATTAAATAATGCTGAAGATGGGAAAGGGAAAAAACTATCTTTTCTTTTACAAGAAATAGGTAGAGAAATAAATACTACGGGCAGTAAGGCTTATGATGCGGGAATACAAAAATGTGTGGTAACGATGAAAGACGAGTTGGAAAAAGCAAAGGAACAGGTGTTAAATGTCTTGTAAGTGTAAGGGGGCGAGCTTAAATAAATTAAATAAAGTTATCTGAATGAAATTGTGTTATCGAAATAAATTTTTATTAAAAACAATATGTGTTTGCTTATCACTTACACTTTTTATGGTTGGTTGCAGGCAAATGGATTTATTTGAAAAGAACACTACAATCCCCAACCAAAAATGGGCAAGCAATTTTAGTTCTACTGGCACTGTATTTATAAAAGATACAAATGCACGTTATAATATATTCATTGTACTGAGGCATACAGATGCCTACCAATACAACAATATTTGGCTTAAAGTTGGTTTGCAATCACCAGGGGATAGCATGCAGTTCCAAAAAATAAATCTACCCTTAGGCAACGATGCCAATGGCTGGGATGGAGTAGGAATGAATGACATTTGGGAAGTAAGGAAATTATTAGCACGTATTCCTTTAAAAGCTGGAGAGTATAATTTTAGTATCAACCAGATTATGAGGGATAATCCATTACCCAATATTTTGAGTGTGGGTATGAGGTTCGAAAAAGAAGTTAATTAATGTTAAAATTGGTATTTATCATCTCCAATCTGATAGGAATAGCTTATAAATACGAAACATTTCTTTATTTTGCACACAATTAATCAAGTATAAAAGCGTTTTGCTATTATACAAACAATAACTTTTTAAACCAGTACAGTGAATAGAATAATCCTGAATCTTGTTGTAGTCATGCTTTTTTCTACAGTTACTAATGCCCAAATGTATTTTGAAACGGTACAAAAAGGTGAATTTGGTTTAACAATAGGCGGGGCACATTACTTTGGAGACCTTAATACTAGGGCTGCTTTCAATAGACCAAGACCTGCCGCGGGCATTTTTTTTCGCAAACAATTTGGAAATTATGTAAGTGCAAGAATATCTGGGCATTTTGCACAACTTGGTTACAGCGATGTTTACAGTAAAAATGAATATCAACGTTTAAGAAACTTAAGTTTTAATACCAATATTTATGAAGTAGCCATTCAGGGAGATTTTAATTTCTTTCAGTTTTTGCCACAAGATCCGGCTCGTAATTTCACGCCTTATGTAACATTAGGTGTTGGATTGGTTAATTTTGACCCATATGCTTATTTAGAGGGGCAAAAATACTTTCTTCGTCCCCTAGGAACCGAGGGGCAAACAATTGGCTATAATGGAAGAACACCCTATTCTACAACTGCTCTTGTGGTACCGTTTGGAGTAGGTATAAAGTATAATCTTACAGAAAAAGTAAATATATCTTTTGAAGTAGCACATAGATTCACTTTTACAGATTATTTGGATGATGTGAGTTCTACTTATGTTGGTATTGGGAGATTTCAACCAGGCCCAAATGCTACTTTATCCGAAGCACAGTTACTACAGGATAGAAGTTATGAATTAACAAAAGATGGCAACCCATTTTTTGTAGAAGGAAATCAAAGGGGCTTTAGTAAGCAAAAAGATCAATATATAATTGCAGAAATGGGTATTTCAATTAATTTGAGTTCATATCGTTGCCCCCCTGCAAACTAATATAATAAACTTCTAAAAAAGCGGCAGTAACCATTTACTGCCGCTTTTTTAATTTATAATCCCGCAAATATTGTTACTTTTGCGCCCCGTATAAGTATTATTGGCTTATACAATTTTTATGATCAATTCTTCATTACAACAACATATCGACCTATCGCACCTGCCCATGCATATAGCAATAATAATGGATGGAAATGGAAGGTGGGCTCAGGAGCAAGGAAAAGATAGGCTTTTTGGACATCTTTCAGGAGTAGATAGTGTGCGTGATATTGTAGAGGCTGCAGCAGAGCTGGGTATTCAATTCCTCACTTTGTACACGTTTAGTACCGAAAATTGGAGTCGCCCAGCTTACGAGGTAGATGGTTTAATGGAGCTATTGGTAGATACCATAAAGAAAGAAATTCCCACACTTAATAAAAATAATATACGTTTACAGGTAATTGGTCATACTGATATGTTACCCGCACTTACGCAGAAGCAACTTACAGAAGCGTTGGAAGAAACTGCAAATAATACTGGTTTAAATCTTATAATGGCTTTAAGTTATAGTAGCCGCTGGGAAATGGAAGACGCCATCAAGCAAATAGCCATTGATGTAAAAAACAACAAACTTTTACCAGAAGAAATAAATGGAGAAACCTTATCCAAGTATCTAAACACAAGTGCATTTCCAGATCCTGAATTGCTTATTCGTACCAGTGGTGAGTACAGGTTAAGCAATTTTCTATTGTACCAACTAGCATATACAGAATTATATTTTACTGATACCAGATGGCCCGATTTTAGGAAAGAGGATTTGTATAAGGCTATCATTGATTTTCAAAAAAGGGAAAGAAGGTTTGGAAAAACCGGAGAACAGGTTAAAAAACTGTAGCGTTCTTTTTTGGGACAAGGAATTTGGGCAGCAAATATTTGCAGAAAGATGCCCAAAGGCTTGATTTATATAATACTTTGTGATAAAAAGCATAAAAAAGAAACTTTGTAAGGTTAAAAAATAAACGTTTAACAAATACTTTTAAATATAGGGCTTAATTTGCCGCCACGAAACGAAAAACAAAATTGATGATTAGGATTTACAAAACTGTTTTATTTACTGCCATTCTTTTTTTTACTGCCAATGCTTCCTTTGCGCAGGATACTTCTGTATCTGTAAATCCCGCACTAAAAGAAATTTTCGAATCTAGAACACCGCAGAAATATACAATAGCTGGCATTGATGTAAAAGGCACAAAGACATTCGATCGTAATTTAATTATTTCAATATCCGGCTTAGCTATTGGCGATGTAGTTAATATACCTGGTACCGATGTTTTTAATAAAGCCATTGTAAAACTTTGGAAACAAAACTTGGTTTCCAATGCAGAAATCAATTTTACAAAATTGGAAGAATCTAACCTCTATCTTGAAATTTTAATTGTAGAAAGACCTAGGTTGTTGGATTTTCATTTTATAGGCGTAAAGAAAGGAGATCAAGATGACCTTGCTACTAAAACTGGATTGGTAAAAGATAGGGTACTTACAGAAGATATGAAGTTAAGTGCAGTAGATATTACTAGAAAATTCTACTACGATAAAGGTTATAGAAATATAAGTTTACGAATGGAAGAGTTGATGGTAGAGCAATCTTCAAATGGAGTGGCTTTAAATTTTTATATAAATAAGGGAAAGAAAGTAAAAATAAACTCTATAAATTTTGCAGACAACAACGAACTCTCAGATGCGAAACTAAAGAAGCAAATGAAAGGTACAAAGGAAATGACAAAAATTTCGTTGTATCCAGACAAAATAGTAAGCCCGTATGGTGATACAAGTCGCTTAAAAACTTTTAAAGATTATTTGAACGAAACGGGTTATTTATATCCAACCAAAACAAAGGAATATTTAGATAGGTATTTTAGAATGAAGTTTTTTTCTGGATCCAAATATTCTGAGAAAAAATTTGTAGAGGATAAAGAAAAAATACTTGACTTTTATAATGCAAAAGGATTTAGAGATGCCAGTATTGTGGATGATACTTTAATTACAAACGATAAAGGCAACTTAGATGTACATATAAAAGTAAATGAGGGCCGCAAATATTATTTTGGGAATATTACTTGGAAAGGAGTAACAAAATATTCTGACTCTATTTTAACAGTAATTCTAGGCATTAAAAAAGGAGATGTATACAATGCGGAGACGCTTAACAAAAGGTTGGGTAAGCAATTATCTGCCGAGGGAGGAGATATAGGAAGTTTGTATCAAGATGATGGATATTTGTATTTCAATGTAGATCCAATAGAAACGGCTGTATACAACGATACCATCGATTTTGAAATTCAAATGCGTGAAGGCCCAAAATATGTTTATGGTAAAATTACCGTATCTGGGAATGATAAAACAAAAGATTATGTAATACTCCGAGAGTTGAGAACAATACCAGGAGAACAATTTAGCCGACAAGATATTATTCGTACACAAAGGGAGTTGTCGCAATTAGGATTTTTGAATGCAGAAAAAATTAACCCACAAGTATCTCCAAATAATGCAGATGGAACTGTTGATATCAATTGGCAAGTAGAAGAAAAA
Organism: Ferruginibacter sp.; assembly: GCA_031374745.1. Lineage (GTDB taxonomy): Bacteria > Bacteroidota > Bacteroidia > Chitinophagales > Chitinophagaceae > Ferruginibacter. Next base: position 8,879 of record JANMGS010000873.1, read on the forward strand.
TCTGCAGATCAGGTAGAGCTTTCGGCTGGTTTTGGTGGTGGTATAGGTCTTACAGGCACTTTAGGGTTTACATTTAATAATTTTTCTTTAAAAAACATAAGAAAACGTTCATCCTGGGATCCATTACCTTCTGGTGATGGTCAAAAATTGAGCATCAGGGCACAATCTAATGGAAGAGCCT
>JANMGS010000069.1:0-3016 GCA_031374745.1 Ferruginibacter sp.
GTTGGAAAAAAGGAATGAAGGCACAAATTAATCTAGCATCAAAACCTATTACAATCCAAAATGCTAATAGGGTTTTATTGATAAACAAGGAGGATGCAAAAGAAACCACTTTTTATATTGGAGCGCCTGGCATTAGTCGCAACAATCCGGATTATATTGCGATAGATGTTGTAAACACTTTATTTGGTGGGCGCTTCACATCTATGCTTAACGATGAACTAAGGGTGAATTCTGGATTAACTTATGGAGCTGGAAGCAGATTTGGTGCATTGAAAAATGCAGGTACATTTGTAATTTCTACTTTTACTGCAAAGAAAACTACGGAAGCCGCTATCGATAAGGCTTTGGAAGTATTAAACAACTTACATAAAATTGGCTTTGATGAAGCCGCATTGGCATCTGCAAAAAATTATGTAAAAGGTCAGTTCCCTCCTAAATTTGAAACGGCTTCTCAGTTAGCAGGACTAATGACCCAAATGTTTTGGTATGGTTTTGATGAGTCATTCATAAATAATTTCGAAAAAAATGTAGATGGACTCACATTGGAGAAAGCTAAACAAATAGTAACAAAATATTTCCCTAAAGATAAATTGCAATTTGTAATGGTAGGTAAGGCATCAGATATAAAAACAATTGCAAGTAAATATGGTACACTTACCGAAGCACAGATAAAGGAAGATATTAAAAACTAAATTGTATTAATACCAAAGTGATTTAATATTTCACACAGCGAAACAACGATAACAAAAAGCACAAGAATTTTGCCGACTTATTTTATTTTCACATTGGTATAAAACAAACAAGCGGGTAAAAAAAAATTATCCGCTTGCTTTATCTAATATCTAACATCTAGTATCTAACATCTAATATCTATTTAATCTACCTGAGTAATTTTGATAATATTGGTAGGCAAATGTAATTCTACTGGAGTACTTCCTGTATTAATAACGGTATCTCCCTTTTGTAAAAAGCCACGTTCTTTCAATATATTAATTTGATCAAAAATTATATCATCTAAACTTTCTTCTTCGCCGTAATAAAAAGCTCGTACACCCCAACTTAAACTTAGTTGGCTTATCAAACTTCTTTCTTTACTAAAAATATACAGAGGAGATTTTGGTCTATAGCTGCTAAGCATGAATGCAGTGTAGCCACTCTGTGTCATTCCAATTAAAGCCTTTGCATTGCTATCCTTTGCTAAATTGCAAGCACTATAACAAATAGCATCGCTCACAAAAGAGGGTGAGTGGGGTTGTGGGGTAAGTATATCATCCCTGTCATAATCATAAAGGGTTCTCTCTGCCTCTAAAATTATTTTACTCATTGTTTCCACAACGAGGGTGGGGTAGAGCCCTGTGGCAGTTTCTCCGCTAAGCATTACGGCATCGGCACCTTCTAAAACTGCATTGGCTACATCACTTACCTCACTTCTGTTTGGTTTGGTGCGGTCTAGCATACTTTCCATCATTTGTGTTGCCACAATTACTGGCTTGGCCCTGTGCATGCATTTTCTTATAATGTCTTTTTGAATAATAGGAACTTGTTCAATAGGAACTTCTACACCTAAGTCGCCACGAGCCACCATTATGCCATCGCTTTCTACAATAATATCCCGTAAGTTTTTGAGTGCTTCTGGCATTTCAATTTTGGCTATCACTTTAATTTTGCTGCTTCTATCTTTCAATATCTTTTTTAAGTTGATGATATCATCTACTTTTCTTACAAATGAAAGTGCCACCCAATCGAGTTTTTGTTCAATAATGAATTCAAGATCTTCAAAATCTTTTTCCGTCATAGAGGGCATGGTGAGTTCACTATCAGGAAGATTTACACCTTTTTTTGGAGTAAGAACACCGCCAAGTGTAACACGCATTAGAACCTCTTTGTCGTTCAATATTTTTACAACACTTAACTCCATCTTTCCATCATCTAAAAATATTCTTTCTCCTATTTTTACATCTGTTGTTAGATTAGGATAGGATACATAAATCTTTTCATTTGTTCCTACCATTTTTTCGATGGTAAAAATAAATTCATCTGCTTCTTTTAAAATTAATTTCCCATTTTCCAATTCTCCAACCCTCAATTTTGGTCCTTGTAAATCGCCTAGAATGGCAATATTATACGGTTCTTCTTTTATTATTTTTCTAATATTGTTTATTACCTTCAGTTTGTCTTCGTAGGCACCGTGAGAAAAATTTAATCTAAAAACATTTACACCAGCCTTTACAAGTGATAAAAGTTTGTCGTATGTATCGCAAGCTGGGCCTACCGTTGCTACTATTTTTGTTCGCTTTTGCGAATGTAAAATCCCCGCTTCCTTATCCATATCCTGGTGCAAGTATTTACTGAAATTTTTTGCCATTATTTTTGTATTTATTTTAAATCTAAAATAGTGTTCTTTTGGTAGAATTTAAGTAGCCAATATTTTTACTATTGTCATCCACTCCTCACTTATTCGTTGTTTTCTTTTTACAGCTTCATCTAAAGGAATATAATGCATCTTGTTATTTACGATTCCTATAAAAACATTGAATCTTTCTTCTAAAAAACATTCCACAGCATGATAGCCCATCCTACTTGCTATTACTCTGTCAAAACAACTTGGTGAACCGCCACGCTGAATATGTCCTAGAATACAAACCCTCAAATCTATATTTGGAATTTCCTTACTTAATAATTTTGCGAGTTCGTTGGCCCCGCCAAAATCATCACCTTCGGCAATTACAATAATATTTACCAATTTTTGCCTTTTTTCTTTTTCTTGAAATGAGGCGATAAGGTCGGCTACTTTTGTCTTTTTTTCTGGTATAAGAATATGTTCTGCACCAGTAGAGATCCCACTATGCAATGCAATATAACCTGCATCTCTGCCCATAACTTCAATAATAAAAAGCCTATCATGTGCATCTGCAGTATCTCTAATTTTATCGATAGCTTCTACCGCTGTATTTACGGCAGTATCAAAGCCAATGGTAAAATCTGTACCAGCTATATCCTTATCTATCGTTCCAGG
>JANMGS010000126.1:0-2247 GCA_031374745.1 Ferruginibacter sp.
GCGTCTAGCACCGTTTTATTATCCGGGTATTTTTCAAAATTTACTTGCTTAAAGCCGTCAATGGTGAGTACTGTTTTATAACTCTTAACATACCCGAAATTTTGTATCAGATTTTGTTCGTTAATATCATTTTTAAAGTAAGATTCCGAGCTTTTGTGCATCGTTTCTAAAGTATCTTCTAAATTGATGATGGGGCCTTTTTGTGAAACTATAGGCTTGGTCTCTGCTTTTTGGTTTTTTTCTTCTTTTTGAGGTGTGGATGTTTGCGCTGCTTTCTTTTCTTTACAACTTAGTGCAATAAATAACAACAATATTGCATAAAAAGTACTAGTATTCGTTTTCATGTTTGTTCATTTTGGGTAAACCAAAGTAGGCATTTTTATTTACTAAATGCAGAATCTATGTCAACTTATTTTACTTACGCACTAAATTGCAGTACTTTTGCACTTCGAAAATAGAAATATGTACAATATCACGTTTAAATTTGAACAAAAAGGACTAGTGCCAATAACGATTTCGGGGGTAGAGGGTGATCAATCGATACTTGAAGTAGCTTTAAAAAACAATATAGATCTTCATCATAATTGTGGTGGTGTATGTGCTTGTAGTACTTGTCACTTATATGTAGATAAAGGGGAAGAATTGATTGAAGAACTTACCGACAAAGAAGAAGATTTTATTGATAGGGCCATAAATCCTAGGTTAAGTTCGAGGCTTGGATGCCAATGTGTATTGATAGGGGAAGGTGGCGACTTGGAAGTGACATTGCCCGATCAAACACAGTTTTTGGGAGAATAAGGGCAATTTGCAAATGAGTAGATATGCAAATTTGCAAAAATGTTTACTTTGCATGTGGATATTTCTTCAAATTTTTTATTGCGCAAAGAGAAAAATTTAGTTCAATTTTAAAAAATTAGCACATTTGCACATTTGCATATTTGCACATTACAAACATTATGAGTTTTGAATTACCCATACATTGGAACGACTACGAAGACATAGCTATAAAATTATACGAGCGCTTTGGCGATGATTTTAACGAAGGCAAAATATACAGACTTCGCTTTACAGATTTACTCAATTGGGTTTTGGAGATTCCAAGCTTTGTAGGTAAAAGGGAAGAATGCAATGAAGGCCATTTGGAAATGATACAAAGTACTTGGGTATACGAATGGCGAGATAACCAAAAGTAAATTTATATGAATGTGCTTGCGCTTTTTAAAGATATAAAACTCTTTGTGCTAGATGTAGATGGTGTACTTACCAATGGATCACTCCTTTTGCTAGACAATGGCGAAATGGCAAGAACAATGAATATAAAAGATGGTTATGCGCTGCAACTTGCTATAAAAAAAGGCTACGAAATATTGGTTATTTCTGGAGGCTCCTCCAACGCAGTAAAAACCAGGCTAGAAAAACTTGGGGTAAAAAATATTTTGCTTGCAGTAAAAAATAAGAAAGAAGCATTATTGAAATTTGTATCAGCGCATAATTTCACATGGTCGCAAGTGTTGTACATGGGCGACGACATACCAGACGTATTACCCATGCAAATGGTAGGTTTGGCTTGTGCCCCTGCAGATGCTGTGCAAGAAATAAAATCGATAGCACATTATATTTCTTCTTTCGCTGGTGGAAATGGTTGTGTGAGAGATGTGATAGAAAAAGTGATGAAATTAAATGATGATTGGAATGACGATGATTTTATATCTTCGATGTAAATAAATTCTTTACTAGCACCGCCACAAAACAACATGAAACTGATAGCTGCATTTTTTAGGTTGATAAGGTGGCCAAACTTGGTATTCATTTTCCTTACACAACTGTTGTTTTACTATTGCGTTTATCTTCCATTGGTTATCAATTTACCCTCTACACATATCCTTTTATTGTTTTTTCTTTTGATTACAGCATCTGTGCTTATAGCTGCAGCGGGTTATATTATCAATGATTATTTTGATATTCAAATAGATATTGTAAATAAACCCGAAAGGATAGTCATAAACAAATATATTAAACGGAGATGGGCCATTGTTTGGCATTTGGCTTTATCAGTTATAGGCATTTTGCTCAGCCTTTATGTAGGTTATAAAACACATGAGTGGTTAATTGCAGCTATTAATTTTTTATGCGTTTTTGCCCTGCTTTTTTATTCTACTACTTTTAAGAAAAAATTATTATCTGGCAATTTAATCATAGCTGCACTTACTGCTTGGGTAATATTGGTTGTATATCTTTTTGTAGGAG
>JANMGS010000127.1:0-4070 GCA_031374745.1 Ferruginibacter sp.
CAAACAACAAAACGCCTCAAAAAGGACTTGCTTACGGAAACAGATAATAGTAGGTTTTACATGTTCAAAAGCTGCAACTAGTACTTTTTTATTGATCTGATAGATAAAAGAATTTGATGCCCCCCAAAAAAGAGGCGCTAAAATAATATAATACATTAATAATATTTACTTTATAAGCATAGAGTCTCCATAACTGAAAAAACGATACTTATCTTTTATCGCTTTCTTATAGGCTTCCATCATAAGATCGTACCCAGCAAAAGCACAAGCCATTATCAACAAACTTGTTTTTGGTAGATGAAAATTGGTAACCATAGAGTCTGCAATATTGAAATCATAGGGTGGATGTACAAAATTGTTTGTCCAACCTTCTGATGGCTTCAAAAGCTTTTGTGCTGTATAAGAAGTTTCCATGGTACGCATAGTAGTAGTGCCAATAGAACAAATCCGATGACCTTTCTCCTTTGCTTTGTTTACAATACCGCAGGCTGTTTCTTCTATTTTATAATATTCAGCATCCATTTTATGCTTACTTAGATCTTCCACTTCTATGGGTCTAAATGTTCCTAAACCAGTATGCAAAGTTACTTCTGCAAAACGAATACCTTTTATCTCCAATTTTTTTATCAGCTCTTTGCTAAAATGAAGCCCTGCTGTAGGCGCTGCTACGGCACCCTCGTGCTTGGCATACACCGTTTGGTATCTTTCTTTGTCTTCTTCTTCTGGCTTACGCTTTATATATTTAGGCAAAGGCGTTTCGCCCATAAAGTCAAGCATGTTTCTAAATTCTTCATCCGTACCATCCCAAAGGAAACGAATGGTTCTACCTCTGCTGGTGGTATTGTCTATCACTTCTGCAATCAATTCATCATTTTCACCAAAATATAATTTGTTTCCAACCCTTATTTTACGGGCAGGATCTACAATTACGTCCCATAATTTATTGGTCTTATTCAATTCTCTCAATAAAAAAACTTCAATTTTTGCACCTGTTTTTTCTTTGCGCCCATACATACGAGCAGGAAAAACCTTGGTATTGTTCACTACAAATACATCCTTGTCATCAAAATATTCTTGGATATCGTTAAAATGACGATTTTCGATATTACCGGTTTTACGGTCAATAACCATCATACGACTGTCTTCTCTTCTTTTGGTAGGATTTTGTGCAATAAGATTTAGTGGAAGGTCGAAAGTAAATTGTGATAATTTCATGTAACAGTATAAATTTTAATTTGTTACATGCCGTGTAAATGCAAAGATTTACTGAGAAAAAGCCTTTATGGTACAAAAAAGGCACTTATCATGTTACGGCATGATTTTAATAAAGAGCGCAAAAGTAATATATTTTGTTGGTTTTTAATACACAAGTTTTCCTCCTGGTACAGCATTTAACAATTCTTGTGTATAAGCTTGGTTCGGCGAAAACATAATCTCATCCGCCGTACCTTCTTCTATTATTTTCCCTTTGTTCATTACCATCACCCTATCACTTATATAATGTATTACAGAAAGGTTGTGCGAAATAAATAAGGAAGTGAAATTGTATACGCTTTTTAAATCATTTATAAGATTGAGCACTTGCGCTTGCACACTCACGTCCAAAGCAGATACTGCTTCATCAAAAATTAAAAAATTGGGATTAAGCGCCAGTGCTCGTGCTATAGATATACGTTGGCGTTGGCCTCCACTAAATTGGTGTGGGTATCGGTTAAAAACATCTGCCTTCATATTTACTTGTTCCAATAAATGAATGGCTTGCTCTTTTTGTTGGCTTTTGGTAGTAAAAAGACCATGCACTTTCATCGGCTCCACAATTGCATCGCCTATGCTAAGTCTAGGATTGAGGGAACCATAAGGATCTTGAAAAACAATTTGCAATTCTTTTCTCAACAACCGCATTTCTAAAGCACTGGCTGTAGCGATATCTTTTTCTCCAAAATAAATAGAACCACTTGTTGGCTTTATTAAGTGTAAAATTGCCCTTCCCAAAGTTGTTTTGCCACATCCGCTCTCCCCTACCAAACCAATTGTTTCATTTTTGTAAATATTAAAACTTACATCATCTACTGCCTTGTAATAATCCAATGTTTTTCCAAAAATACTTTTCTTTGAAGGAAAATATACTTGCAGGTTTTCAACTTTTAAAACAATTTCACTGGAAGTTTCTTTCGGTTCTTTCAATGAAGCATTGTCTAACCCAGTCATCTTTTCATTGATAAAATCATCTATAACCGATAATCTTTTCCCTTTACTTTTGGGAGTAGGCATACAGGCCAATAACGCTTTTGTATAATTATGCTGTGGATTTGCTAATACATGTTTTGCATTCCCTTTTTCTACAATTTCTCCTGTGTACATTACCAATATTTCATCTGCTACTTCTGCCACCAAAGATAAATCGTGTGTTATAAAAAGAATAGCCATATCATTTTCTACTTGCAATTGCTTTAGCAATTGCAGAATATTCTTTTGCACCCGTACATCCAATGCGGTTGTAGGTTCATCGGCTATAAGCAATGAAGGATTGCAACTCATAGCCATAGCAATCATTACACGCTGCTTTTGCCCACCACTTATTTCGTGTGGATACCGATTGATCATTTCTGCCGGTACGGGTAATTCTACTTTTGCAAACAATGCGATTGTTTCTGCTCTTGCTTCTTGTTTAGATATTTTTTTGTGCAACATCAACGACTCCATTACCTGTGTGCCACATGTGTGCACTGGGTTGAGCGATGTCATGGGTTCTTGAAATATCATGGCTATCTTATCGCCACGCATTTTGCGAATTTCTTGTTCACTTGAAGCAATAAGATTTTTTGTGGATAAACCATCCTCGCTGTACAATATTTCTCCGTCTAGTTTTGCTTGGGCAGGCAACAATTGCATAAATGATAAAGCCGTTACTGATTTACCCGACCCGCTTTCTCCAATTAATGCGGTTATTTTTCCTCGAGGAATATCAAAAGAAATATTGTTGACCGCTTGTACCGTCTTATTGCCCTGGGTGAAGGATATTTGAAGGTTTTTTATTTGTACCAAAGGAAGCATATTACAAGATAAAAGAAAATAGAATAAGTTGGATAAATAAAATTTTGAAGCGATAGGAAATCGGAAATCCCGATATTCTACGATTGCTTATTTGTATATGAGAATTGGTTATCTCAGATTTCCTCAACCACGAAGTGGGTGAACGCTCATAGCCATGGTTGAAAACCATGGTCTATCGAAAATTGCACATTACAACCCTGAATGGGTTGAACAATTTTTTAATGATTATATGTTGAACCCCGCTGGGGTTCTTCCCATTTTTGTTTCATAACCATGGGTTGCACCCATGGTTATGTATATTAAACCCTTTCAGGGTTTTGCGAGCATAAAATAGTAGATTATTTCAGTTATCCGGAAATCCCAGACAACTGAAGTTTAATCTATTTGCTCATTTCAGCTTCAAGTTTATCCACCCACAATTTTAATTTTAAAATATACAATCACCCAAACAGGGCTTTTTCTATCATTTAAGAAATTTGAATAATATTTTTTCATAAAATAAAAATCAATATGAAGATAATCGCCTTGAAGGTCAAATCTAACATCAGCTTTTCTACATTCTCTTTCTAATTTTCTATCTTTCTTAGAGGACAACTTTGTTACTTTACTAATAAAAAAATTATCAATTATAAAATTGTCTATTTGAATTGGGTTTGAGAAAATATTTGAATCAGTTAAAACTTGTTTATAAGTGGTAGCATTTTTTCTATAAATTACCAATATACTATCTTCCTTTATATATCCTAGATTCTCTTTCAAAAAAAAAAAGTATCTACCGCTTTATTTTGAAAATCTTGAACTTACCCTTCACTGGCTTTGTTAAAAACGCATATCCACTTGAATCTTGAGCACAAAGATTTTGAAAACAAAATATAAAAGAGAAAATAAAGAGAAATAAAAATTTTATGAAAGAAAAATTAATTAAGTATCTAGTCAGTTTTGCTAAAATCTATTGCATCCTCACTCGCTTCTATAAAAGATGAAAAAAGATTTGCCGCTGAGCCTAGACGGGATAG
>JANMGS010000133.1:0-2157 GCA_031374745.1 Ferruginibacter sp.
ATTAGTATCGATCCAGAAAGGGACAGCGTACCTAGGCTGAGGGCCTTTGCAGATAAATACAAAGCCAACCACGATAGCTGGTGGTTTGTAACGGGTAATAAAAAAGAAATTTATGACTTTGCTTTGCAAGAAATGAAAGCAAATGTAGCCGATGTAGGAGCAGACACAGCCTTTCCTCATACAGAAAACTTTTTCCTGTTGGATACAAACAGAATTGTAAGAGGCTGGTACAATGGTTTTGATACAGTAAAGCTTGCCCAACTTGCAAAAGATATCCCAACAGTATTGATAGAAAGAAATAAAAAGGCACCCTCTATTTTTAGAGATTTCATTCCAATACTACCAGTAATTTTTGTAGCCATTGGTATTTTGATGCTAGCAATGGGTATCCTCAATAAAAATAGAAAACCAAAACTCCCCTATTAATGTTAGAACCAACTTTACAAAAGAATGATGGCAAAGCCAAAATTTTTATATGGACAGTCTCTATTGTTGTATTCGTTGCTGTAGCACTGCTTAGCAAAATAAAACTTGATCTTAACCTGTCATTTAATGTACATGTGTTTGCCACTTTTAATGCCATTGTAAATTCATTGGTAGGCTTGCTATTGGTTGCTGGCCTGGTTACTATTAAAAGCAAAAATTATTTGTTGCATAAGAGAATTATGCTGACAGCAATAACATTATCAGTGCTCTTTTTGGTAAGTTATATTTGTCATCATTTATTGGCAGGCGATACAAAGTATGGCGATCTAGATCACGACGGTATACTAAGCCTCAACGAAAAAATGCAAGCTGGAGGAGTAAGAATATTTTACTATGCACTTTTGTTAACCCATATTCCTTTGGCAGCTATCATACTTCCTTTTATTTTATTTACTGCTTATCGTGCACTAACGGGTGAGTATGAAAAGCACAAAAAATTGGTACGAATCACTTGGCCAATTTGGTTTTTTGTAGCCGTGAGTGGTGTAGTAGTTTATTGGATGATAAATCCCTATTATAACTAAGCATCATGTACAAATAAAGAGATTTTGTAAGCTTTTTGGTTAAATTCTATGCGTTGTATACATAATTCAAACTAACTGTATGCTACCCATTTGTCCAAAGCTTTTTCATCTTCGCTTATCTTTCCTATAATTTTATATTTACTGTTTTTTAGAATAGAACTATTGGCCGCTTTTTCCTTTTGTACATCTCCCGTTCCTACAAAAGAGGCATGTATGAACCAAATATCTAAACCATCATTAAAAATGAAACCTGTATGGTTGTCTAGTCCAATAATATACAGTCCAAATCCATTTAGTTTTAAATGATTCATAAAGCCAGTCATAGGCATGTTGCTAAATCGGTTTATGTATTTATTTTGTACCAGAGTGGTAACCATTTCTTCGGAAGCACATTGAGCCAATTTTGCTCTGGCAATAGGCAATCCAGCATCTCTTAATACAGTAGTTACAAAATAGCCACATGCAATTTTACCTTGCTGTGGTACTTCGGTTATTCCGTTAAAATCCCATTTAGTTCCCAACCAGGCAGGTGCAATCGTATTGGTTACCGCATTGGCAAAACATTTTGCTTTTTCAAGCTTGGTGCTTTTGGCCCAGTTTAGTTTGCTTTGCTTCTTTATGATAGCAATGGCTTTTTTGCAAGAATCATAATTAATATTTTTGGGAGAGGCATTTGCAGTTATGGGAGCAATAATTAGCGGCGTTGTTGCCTTTTTTTCTTTGGAATAACAGGCCGTTAATAAAACAGCCAAGTAGAGCATTTTGTTCATATAAAATAAATGTATCAGTAAGATGTATAATTACATTTATTCCATAATACTTTAAAAAATAAACGGGAGCAAGATTGCCCCCGTTTTTCTAATAAAACCCTAAAACCAGCCTTTTCGATATTTCAATCAATAAGAATATTTCAGTATATAATCTCCAATATTATGCCAAGCGCTAATTTTGTTAATAACTCTGTTATATTAAAATTACTGTTGGTTTTGTCTATAATAATCCTTCCAAAATATCAACCTACCTAATTGGCTAATAATGTACCTTTGCAGCCTTAAAATAAACGAAAATTAGATGAGTGCGGGATACCAAACATACGGGCAGCTTAACCTTCCAAACATAAGCGAAGAGATATTGCAAAAATGGGCAA
>JANMGS010000141.1:0-3146 GCA_031374745.1 Ferruginibacter sp.
TTTTAAAAGATGTAATAGAACATATAAATTACTGTCAAAAGATACATTGGCTGTATGGTATACTCCAGAAATTAAATTTGCAAACATAGCTTCTACAGGCGGTACAAGTGGTATGGGTGCAATGGCAGGGGGCTTTGGAGGCGCTACTAATTTTGAAAAAATTGATGGGTTTGTAATGCAATATGAGCGCAGTATGCCTAGAGGGCGTGTGATGGAGGTAAAAGTTACTAAAATAGATATGGATAAAGATATAGCTGCAAAGGAATTTGAGATACCAAAAGATATAGAACTGAAAAGTATGAAAGAAATGAGTGGCCCTGGTGGTGGAATGCGCATGATGATGGGTGGGCGGTAACAAATTACGCTTGTATGTAAAAAAAATTACAACAAGCGTTTTTTCTTTGGTTATAACTCCTCTATTTTTACAATTGATACTATTTACTTTGATATATTGATAAATGCTAATTTTCATTTATCAGATTAAAGTATACATACCAAAACTTAACGAACAATAATGCATCGTCGCTTTACCCGCAACTTTTGTAAACATCTTCTTGCTCTGATATTGATAATTGCAGTTTCATATACTAGCAATGCGCAAATTAGTAGCTATGATTTTTCTCCATTAAGTAGTACAAAATATGTAGATAAAATAAAGCAATTAGAAAAATATAAGGTTCCAAAAATTTATTCCGATAAATCTGCACAAGCATGGTACGATGAATTCTTAACTGATAGGAATGAAAGTTTGTTAACATCTTTTAAAAACGACGATGTACTTCAAGACAGCCTTATATTAAATAAATGCAATTCCATTCTTAAAAGAATTGCTGCGTCAAATCCTAATTATAATTTCGATACCATAAAATTATATGTAAATAGGTCGCTAGTGGCCAATGCCGCTTGTTATGGCGAAGGAACATTGATGATAAACCTTGGTCTTTTTTTATGGCTAGATAATGATGATGAGTTGGCATTGGTAATAGCGCATGAAATGTCACATCAATTTCTAAATCACTCCGAAGGGCAAATGAAAAAAAGTATTGAAACGCTTACTTCAGACGATTTTAAAAAAGAATTAAAAAGTATCAAAAAAGCTGATTACGGAAGATATGATAGGTTCAAAAAACTAATGGTTGGCTTAAAAATTGAATCTGGTAAACATAGCAGGTATAAGGAAAGTGAGGCAGATAGCTTGGGTGTAATATTATGTAGGAACGCTAAATATGATATAGGCAAAGCAGCCAAAGTAATACTAAAATTAGATTACGTTGATGATCTTTTTAAATCAAATAAATTATATAATCTAAAAGAATTTATTAGTGGTGCTTCAATTGATCTTAGCTATTTTAATGTCAAGCCGAAATACAACGGATTATCAGGTGCCAATGTTGCCATGAATGCAGACAAGGATCTAGATTCTATTAAAACACATCCAGATTGCAAAAAAAGATTTGCATCCATAATGGGAAAAAATGCAGATACTACTATACACTGTTGTACTGCTTTAGATCGTTCTTACATTGCTTATAAAGAAAAGGCAATGGTTGAAATTGTAAGATACCTTTATGAAAATAACTCAATGGCTTTTTGTATACATTTATCTTTTTTTGCTTTAAAATATAATTACAATCCTACATTTTATAAAAATATATTGTCATCTTGTTTTTCAAAAATTTATAACAATGATATCAATTTAAAAAGATTTAACTCTGTAAATGTAGAAGCAGAAAAAGGAAGCAATCTCAAAGAGTTACAAGATTATTTATTTGCAGTAAGCACTAAAGATCTGGATGTACTAGCTACCCATTTTTTACTGATAAATGAAAATACCGATCCCGTTGATTATGCATTTGCAAATTTAATGTATCAAACACAGGTAAAATTGAAAGACACCGTATCAGCCTACAGTTTTTTTAATAATAAATATCCAAACAATAAATACTTATACTTACTACAAAAAAAACAAAAATGAGAAAAACAAAAATCGGATTTTTTTTAATCATGCTACTCGTAGGGCTAAATGCTTTTTCGCAAAGTAAAATATTTGACAATGTTGTAGACTTTGAAATTAGAAGTGCTGTAGCCATAACCAACAATAAACAATTAGTAGGTTATGGCGTTTTTTACAAAAAAGACAAATTGAAAAAATCTGCTTTATTTGGATTAACAATACTCGATGAAAATTTAAAAGAAATTGGTAACAATGAATTTGAAGGACCAAAAGATTTAATTCTAATAAAAGCAGTGTACGAATCTGAGCGAATTTTGCTTAGCTTTTATGATGAAGATAAAAAAGATGGATACAAAAGATTTGTAAAAGTATTCGATTTAAAAGGTAAAGAAAAAGGGCTTGTGCCTTATGATCCTGAAAAAGTGAAAAAAGGTATGTTTGGTGCAGCTATTGCAGAACAGTTGGAATCAATGTACGAGGGTACAGATAATATAGAAGGGAAAGGTTTTGTATCTATTTACCAAAGCAAAGCTAAAACGGGTGGTATTGATATGCAAATGATTGGATTGGATGGCAAATTGAAATGGGAAAAAAATATTACTGCAGATAAGGGAGATAGAACCGATTTGTATTTATTGGGTACCACTCCTAACGCTATTTTATTATTTCAAATGGAACGAGGAAGTGTAATGAACAGAGATGCAGAAATTTTCCTAGTAGGAATTGGTACGGATAATGGAAAGGATTTATTTAAAAAGCCACTTGATATAAAGGGTTTAACCTATGAGCCTATGCTTATAAAAAAGGGAAATGATGGCAAGGTCAAAATCATATCAACCATAGCAGATGCTAGTTCAAAATTCGCTTCTGCCAAACCAAATGGCATTAGCATTGCAGAATTAAATGATTTGACTGGAGAAATAAAAACAATCAAAGATTTTAATTTTCAAAATGATTTGGGAAATGTGTTGAACATGAAAAACGAAAATAAATCGGAAGATGGTTATATTAAAGCCCACGATTTAATGATGATGCAAGATGGTAGCATGGTATTGATAGGCGAGTTTTTTAGAAAAACGGTAAGTGCAGGGGGAATGGCAATGAAAATGTTGAATAGAGGCCAAGGTTCTGCAGCTCAAGCTACTATTGAAGATATGTTTTTATTGAGAATAGACAATGCTTTAAAAGCAAA
>JANMGS010000187.1:0-1801 GCA_031374745.1 Ferruginibacter sp.
GCATTGTATGCTATTTTTACTCTCTCCCAACGTTTATCTCTATCCATTGCATAATACCGACCAGTAACGGAAGCAATTTTACCCGTTGTGCTATCCAAATGTTCTTCTAATTCTTTCAAAAAAGCATACCCACTTTTTGGGTCTGTATCCCTCCCATCTGTAAATGCGTGTACAAGCACCTGGTGAAAGTTTTTTGCAGCACACAAACTGGTTATTGCCTTTATGTGGTTTATATGAGAGTGTACCCCACCATCGCTTACGAGCCCTATCAAATGAAGCGTCTTATTGTTATTTTGCGCATATTCAATGCTTTTTAATAATTCTTCATTGGTATCAAAACTTTTATCCCTGATGGCCACATTTATTCTTTGCAAATCTTGGTAAACAATCCTACCGGCGCCAAGGTTTAAATGTCCCACTTCGCTATTTCCCATTTGACCATCTGGCAATCCTACCGCTTCGCCACAAGTAATTAAAGTACTATTGGGGTATTTTGAGTACAAGGAGGTTACAAAAGGTACGTTGGCATGTTGGATAGCATCGCTGCTCTTTACCTTACCCAAACCCCAGCCATCCATTATAATTAAGATAGATTTTTTATTATGCATACAACAAAGCTAGTCCATTGTTCGTTATTACTACAGTTTGCAAAACAAAATATTAACATCACAATGACTCAAATTATTCACAATTAATTAATATGGCATACTTTTAGCATAATTCAATCGTCTTATAAATAAAACATGAAAATGAAAAAACTACTATTTCTTGTATCTACAGTTATGATTTTGAGTTCATTTGTTCAACAAAACGGTTTGAACGATGTTATCAATGCCATAAAAGCTGGCAATGCAGCAACTGTTTCAAAATTCTTTGATAACACCGTTGAAATTTCTCTAGGAGGCAAAAGTGGCAATTACAGTAAAAGCCAAGCTGAGGTAGTTTTAAGGGATTTTTTTTCAAACAATGTAATTAAATCCTTCACCGTTATTCACCAAGGTGATAGTGGCGGTTCAGGTTATTTCATTGGTACCTTGGTCACCAATAAAGGTACTTATCGCACTACCGTAAACCTCAAACAAAAAGGAGAAAAGTTGGTATTACAAGAACTTAAATTTGAGAATTAGAACATACTTCCCTAGATCTTTAAACTCCCACAAAGGGAGTTTTTTTATGCTTATTTCTTTAAGTGCTGAAATGTGTTCCTTAACTTTGTACCTATGATATATGAAGAGGCCTTACATTCATTAATAAAAAATGCATTGGCGGAAGACATTGGAGATGGGGATCACTCAACTTTATCTTCTATTGATGAAAATGCGGAAGGGAAAGCAATTTTAAAAATTAAGCAAGAAGGAATATTGGCAGGTATTGAAGCAGCAGAAAAGATTTTCCGTTTTATGCAACCAAATGTGGTGTTTACAACTTTTAAAAAAGATACGGACGAAATGAAATATGGCGAAATAGCTTTTGAAGTTTTGGCCAAAGTGCATACCATTTTAAAATGTGAAAGGCTTGTATTGAATAGTATGCAGCGAATGAGTGGTATAGCCACTCTTACAAGACAGTATGTAAAAAAGCTTGAAGGGTATAAAACCAAATTATTGGATACCAGAAAAACGACCCCAAATTTTCGTTTATTGGAAAAAGAAGCTGTAAAAATTGGTGGCGGAGTAAACCATCGCTTTGGTTTATACGATATGATTATGTTGAAGGATACTCACATTGATTATTGTGGTGGTATAGAAAAAGCGATAAACAAAGCATATGATTATGTACAGCAGCATCATTTCAACCTAAA
>JANMGS010000189.1:0-2872 GCA_031374745.1 Ferruginibacter sp.
GTCGAAGCCGGTTTCGTTTAGAGCAACGGGTTCGACAAGCTCACCCTGACAATTTTTAAATATCGAACAATGTTATTTGCAACCTGTCTCTATTTTATTAGGGAAGACCTTAAAATTTATTTTATCCACAGGATGCTGTGCAAGAGTACCCCAGGCTGACGATATTATTGTTAAAGCAATTATTTCAAATCCTTCAAAAAACCCAATACCAATCCCATATCTTTTACGCCGGGTTCTTTTTCGAACAAACTATTTACATCTATTCCGAAAAAATCGGGATGCTTAAATTTCTTTACCAATGCAGCATCTTTTGGTGATATACCTCCACTCAAAAAAAATGGCTTTTCTATTTTACTATCAGACAATTTTTTCCAGTCAAACTTTTTGCCTGTTCCTCCTGCTGCTTCTTTTGATGCTGTATCAAATAAGTAATAATCACATACATCATCATATGGCGCAATCAATTTATCAATAGATTCAATGCTATCATCAATTCTAAACGCTTTTATTACTTCTGTATCTTCCGAAAGCTCTTTACAAAGTGCGGGGCTTTCGTTGCCATGCAATTGCACCATGTCCAATTCAAATTTTTCTACCATTTCCATTATATCTTCATACTCTTCATCTACAAATACCCCTACTTTCTTTATATCTAGATCCATACCCGTCAAATCTTCTTCTGCCATCTTATCACCTGCATAGCGAGGCGAATCTTTGTGAAAAATAAATCCGGCAAATTCTATATTTAAGCCTTCTAATTGTTGCAATTGTTTTTTGGAAGTTAATCCGCAAACCTTCAAATTCATCATAAATGTATATTTTGTACAAAGTTATCGAAAGCCAAAACAGGATTGCTTTCTTTCATAAAGTTTTCTCCAATTAAAAACCCTTTAAAACCGGCTTCTTTAAATGCTTTAATCATATTAACATCACTTATGCCACTTTCCGCTATTTTTATTTTACTTGAAGGAATTAATTTACTCATTCGTAAAGACTTTTCAATATCTACTTTAAAGTCTTTTAAATTTCTATTGTTTATACCCACCAAAATAGTTTCATCACAAATATGAGCTAGCTCCCTTTCGTCATGCAATTCCAACAACACTTCTAAGCCAATGGAAACGGCATAACTTGCCAGTGATTTTACTTCGCTTGCCGTTAAACATGCTGCAATTAACAGAATAACATCTGCCCCCATTGCTTTTGCTTCTGTAATCTGATAAGCATCTACTATAAAATCTTTTCTTAAAATAGGGATACTATTTATTCTAGCATCAAGTAAATCTTCTGTGGATCCTCCAAAAAATATGGTATCAGTAAGTACAGAAAGGCCGGCCGCACCAGCATTTGTGTAGCCAGTCGTAATGGTTACCACATCTGCAAATTCATTTATAAATCCTTTTGAGGGCGATTTCCTTTTAAACTCAGCTATAATTCCCGTTCCATTTTCTTTCGAAAGATTTTCTATTAAGGAAAAGCATTTCCGACTAAAGTTTTTAGAAATTTTTAATTCACTTTCGCTGCTGTTTTTTTTTCTTTCGGCTAGTTCTATTTTTTTATGCGCAATAATATTATCTAAAATATTCATTTTACTCAATAATTTTTTTGAGTGATGCAAAAGCTTTTCCACTTTCCAAACTTTCGATTACCAATTTCATACAGGTTTCATAACCATCGTATTTTTCGGTGGTATGCAATGCCATAGCCGCATTGGCTAGTACTACTGCATTCTGTGCCCAAGTACCTTCGCCTTTTAATATTTTTGTAAAAATATTGGCAGCATCTTTGGGCGAATTACCTCCACTAATATCTTCTGGAGTAACCGTACGTTTTCCTAAGTAATAGGCTGAGTATATTTTTTCACCTTTTGCAGTAATTACTTTAGCATCGGAAGTAAGGCTTATTTCATCGTATCCATCCAAACTATTTACGATTGAAAATTTTGCATTGTCTTTTTGTAATAAATAATTATACATTCTGGCCGTTTCGGCATTATACACACCTAGCATACGAAATGCAGGGTTGGCAGGATTTACCAGCGGCCCCATTAAATTAAACAACGTTCGTACACCCATTCGCTTCCGAATGTGGCTCACTGCTTTTAATGCGGGATGAAACAGCGGAGCATGCAAAAAAGTAATATTTGCATCATCTAATTCTTTTTGTAAAGCTTCGTTGTTGCTTTTAAAATTATACCCTAATTCTTGCAATACATCCGATGAGCCTGTAACCGATGTGGACGCATAATTACCATGCTTGGCTACTTTGTTGCCCGTACCAGCCACCACAAAAGCTGCAATGGTAGAAATATTGAATGTATTTTTCCCATCACCACCGGTTCCCACAATATCTATTACATCATCGGTAAAATTAACCGGTAGCGCCATTTCCATCAGTGCGTTTCTAAAGCCTTGTAACTCATCTATGGTAATGGTTCGCATAAGAAAAACCGTAACAAAAGATGCTACTTCGGCATCCGTGTATATGCCTTTACCAATATTTACCATTACCTCTTTTGCTTGTTCGGCAGAAAGGCTTTTGTATTCGAAAAGAGAGTTTAGTATTTTTTTCATAATCAAAGCGCCCTAAATCCCCCGAAAGGAAACTTGAGAAGTTTATATTTATTTATCGTTAATAATATTTCCAAAGTTTATAACTTTTCTTTTAATGCAAATCTTCACTTCAATCTTCGCTTCAGTCTTCACGCCAATCTCCACTTCAATCTCCGCTTCAGTCTTCACGCCAATCTCCACTTCAATCTTAGCTTCTATCTTCGCTTCAATCTCCGCTTAAGCCCCTCCTGTGGAGGGGTTTGGGGAGGCCGTTCCTCCATCAGAGGGGTTTAGAGGGGGCTCCTATCCAATTCCTCAAC
>JANMGS010000213.1:0-6319 GCA_031374745.1 Ferruginibacter sp.
AGTACGATAACAGATGCAGACGGTAAATACTATTTTGGCAACTTAACCCCAGGAGATTACCGAGTAGGATTTAGTACGATACCAAGTAACTTAGTGTTTACCCAACAAAATACTCCTGGCGACAATGGAAACAATACAAACAGCGATGCAGTGCCATCAACACCAACAGCAATTACAGCTGTTACAG
Organism: Ferruginibacter sp.; assembly: GCA_031374745.1. Classification (GTDB taxonomy): domain Bacteria; phylum Bacteroidota; class Bacteroidia; order Chitinophagales; family Chitinophagaceae; genus Ferruginibacter. The sequence goes on from JANMGS010000213.1 coordinate 188, forward strand.
GTGTAATAACATTGGTAGCAGGAGAAACAGATCTTACGGTGGATGCCGGATTAAAACCAAACAATGATGCTAGTGTAGGAAACTTTGTATGGAATGATGTAAATGGTAATGGTGTACAAGATGCCAACGAACCAGGCGTACCAGGTATAATAGTTACCTTATATGATGTAGCAAACAACGTAGTAGGTACAGCGGTAACGGACGGTAATGGTAATTATTTAATCACAAAAATACCAGCAGGTACAGGCTACTATATTATCTTTAGCAACTTACAGGGCACAGCAACCTTTACGACCAGAACGGATAATGTATCAGCAGCCGATATATCATTAGGCAGCGATCCAAATCCGGCAAACGGAAGAACATCAGCCTTTAGCTTAACAGCAGGCCAGTACTTACCAACAGTGGATGCAGGAATAATAAACATACTGTTACTACCAATAAAGATTACAAGCTTTACGGCTTTGCCCAAAGGAAGCCAAGTAGATCTACAATGGACAATAAGCGAGCAGACCAATGTAGCAAGCTACCAAGTATTGTTTAGCACCGACGGTAGCAGCTTTAATACGAGCATAGCAACAGTATCAGCCAATACCAATATCAATGCAACTTACGAAGCAGTACACACAACCCCAGTAGATGGCATCAATTACTATCGTATAAAAACGATAGAGAAAGATGGTACAATAAGTTATAGCGAAATACGCAAAGTAACCTTTGGTAAAGCAGGCACAGTAACAGTTTATCCAAACCCTGCGGTGGACATGGTAAATATAACGGTAACTGGAAGCATGATAAACAAAGCAGCAACGATAAGTATATTATCTATGGATGGCAAAATATTATCTCAGCAAAAGATAACAAGCTTAGGCCAAACCGAAACAATCAATGTAAGCGCTTTAGTAAATGCTCTTTATATTGTAAGATTGGTTACCAATGATGCGGTAATAAATAAAACAATACAAGTGTTGAGGTAGAAGAAATAGAGGAACATATTCTTAGAGCCCTATTCAGAAATGGATAGGGTTCTTTTTTTGTACCCAGTAAAAGATTATCCAGAAGAAAATTGGGAGCTATAAGCGTTACAATCTTTATACGAATATTGAAAATGCGTAAGACTATACAATGGTTCAACCTCGTTAGGCATGTTGATTACAAAATGGACATTAACAAAATGATTTAATTAATATTGCACATACGGGCAATAAAAAACCCTCGAATAAATCGAGGGCCTTAATAAAAATATAAATTTGAGGTACTAGCCTAAAGCTACTCTCTTAAAATCGGTTAGTTTAAGATCTGCATTGGTAGCCTTTAAATAATCTGCTACAGATTTTGCATTGTCTTTCACAAAAGGTTGAGCAAGTAAAGTATTATCTTTTAAAAATTTATTTACTTTACCAACTGCAATTTTTTCAGCCATTTCAGCGGGCTTTCCTTCAGCTTTAATTTGCTCAATGGCAATTTCTCTCTCACGAGCTATGGTTGCTGCATCAATAGCAGATTCATCAATTGCCAGCGGATTCATTGCTGCAATTTGCATGGCAACATCTTTACCTGCTTCTGGGGCTTCATGTGTCATACCTACTAAAACACCCATTCTGTTTGCGCCATGAATATAGCTTGCTACAAACGGAGCTTCTATTCTTTCAAATTTTGTGATTTCTATTTTTTCTCCAATAGCGGCAAGCTTATCGTTTATCATATCAGAAACCTTTTCACCATTTATTACAACGTTGCTAAGTTCTTCCAGCGTTTTTACGTTGTTAGAAATAGCTGCATCTGCTATGCTTTGTGCAAAAGCTACGAAGTCTGCATTGATACTTACGAAATCTGTTTCGCAACTAATACAAAGTACGATACCTGCTTTTTTATCGGCCGTTGTCATTGCAATTACAACACCTTCTTTGGCTTCACGGTCGCTGCGTTTTGCTGCTACTTTTTGGCCTTGTTTGCGAAGCCAGTCTATTGCTGCTTCAAATTCGCCATTGCTTTCTACAAGCGCTTTACGGCAATCCATCATACCAGCACCTGTGGCTTGGCGTAGTTTATTTATTTCTGCTGCGGTTATTGTTGCACTCATTTTAATAGCCCCTCCAAACCTCCCCGAAGGGGAGGCTTAGTACCTCACGATTCGGAGAGAGTTTATATTTTAAAGTTTAATAAATTTATAAAAGATAGTTTTTTAAATAAAAAGCTGCCAAGAGTCCCCCTTGGGGGATTTAGGGGGCTTTTATTTACCAGCTGGTCTTCTTCCGCCAGCACCAGGACCTGCTACTCTACGTTTTGGAGCACCGCCAGGACCACCAGGGCCACCTGGACCACGTCCACCACCACGTCTTCTATCATCACCACCGTCTTGCTTATTTTCAAAACGTGCTGCTTTTGCTTCTGCACTTTCTTCTGTTTCATCATTGCTCTCATCATCTTTGCTGCTTTGACGATCTGCTAGACCTTCTGCAATAGCAGCTGTGATATAATTAACAATAATAGCAATAGATTTTGTAGCATCATCATTTGCAGGAATAGCAAAATCTACTTTATTAGGATCAGAATTGGTGTCAACCATTCCAAATGTGCTAATGTTTAAACGCTTTGCTTCAGCAAGCGCAATATGCTCATGCCCGATATCTACTAGAAATAAAGCAGAGGGAACACGGCTGATATTTGCAATACCACCCAATACTTTTTCCATCTTTTCTTTTTCACGAGTAAGGGTTAATCTTTCTTTTTTATTAAGATTCTCCGCACTACCATCACCAAGCATTTTTTCGATGCTTTGCATTTTCTTTACACTCTTACGAACAGTATTGAAATTGGTAAGCATTCCACCCAACCAACGTTCTGTAACGAAAGGCATGTTTACACGCTTAGCGCTTTCTTGTACGATTTCTTTTGCTTGCTTTTTAGTAGCAACAAACATGATTTTCTTACCACTACGAGCTACCGCTTTCAATGCTGCAGCAGCTTCTTGTAAGCCTTCTACTGTTTTGTTAAGATCTATGATATGAATACCTTTCTTTTCTGCAAAGATGTAAGGAAGCATTTTTGGATTCCATTTTTTTCTAAGATGACCAAAATGAACGCCTGCTTCTAGTAGCTGTTGTTGTAAGGAAGTATTTTCCATTGTTGTGTTTTAAAGAGCCTCCAAAACCCTCCTCAAGAGAGCTTTTGAAGTCTGTGTTTTTTGAAAAGTTATAATAAATATTAAAGAACTCCACAAGTCCCCCTCCGGGGGATTTAGGGGGCTTATTAACGTTTGCTGAACTGGAATGATTTTCTTGCTTTTTTCTTTCCTGGTTTTTTACGCTCTACGATACGAGAATCACGTGTTAAGAAACCAGCCGCTTTAAAAATAGGGCGAAATTCAGCATTTACTTCTAGCAATGCACGAGCAATGCCTAGTTTTGCTGCTTCTGCCTGACCTTTTACACCGCCACCTGTAGCATTGATAACGATGTTAAATTTATCAGCAGATTCTATAGATTTAAGAGGAGCTTCTATTTGATTTTGTAGGTAAATCAGCGGAAAATATGTTTTATAATCTTTTCCATTTACTGTAATTGTGCCTTCGCCTTTGCTAAGGAAAACACGTGTTACAGCTGCTTTTCTGCGACCTACTGCGTTTTTTTGCTTTTCCATTTTTTATTTTTATGAGATTGACTATAGATATTGTCTTGTGTCTAATATCTAAAATCTAGTATCTTTATTATTTACGATTAAAGTTTAAATCTTGTGGTTTTTGAGCTCCATGAGGATGATCTGCTCCTACATATACAAATAGTTTTTTGTACATCTGACGACCAAGACGGTTCTTAGGAAGCATGCCTTTTACAGCTCTTTCTATTACTACTTCTGGACGACGCTTTAGGAGATTTTTTGCAGCTTCCCCTTTTTGGCCACCGGGGTAACCACTAAAAGTTAAATACTCTTTATCATCCATTTTGTTACCTGTAAAAACTACTTTTTCGCAGTTTGTAACAATAATGTAATCTCCACAATCTACATGGGGAGTATAATAGGCTTTGTTCTTACCTCTAAGTATCGCTGCGATCTTAGCACACATGCGACCCACGGTTTGATTAGTACCATCCACAACATACCAGTTGTGCGTAACGGTAGCCTCGTTAGCATGTTTTGTGGTGAAATGTAATTTGCTCATTGTTTTTTTTGTTTAAGTGAGGCTGCAGCTATCCCCGCAGCTTGTTTTTATTGAGGCGCAAAAGTAGGAATAAAAATGTTGATTTCTTGTCAATAACTGAACTTATTTTACACGAACACCTGTAACTGTATGATAATCAATAAAAAATTACATTAATTTTTTAGCTACGTCCGATATTCATAGAAAAAAACGAACTTATTATTAGTAGTTTACTCTATTAAAAGGTTAAAAGGAAGTTCTACCTGTTACTATATTACAATCTAAATCCCCTAAACTTTCTAAACTCCCTAAACCTGCTAAACCCTTAAACCCCCCTTCAACCCTTCAACAACATTCAACCCTTCAAACCTCCCCTTCAACAACTTTCAACCCTTCAAACCCCTAATTCTCCGACATGCCCGCAATTCTTGAACTACAATTTTGTAAACCCAAATAAATATTCGTAATTCGTACAAGCATGCAACTTTCTATCATAATCGTAAATTATAATGTAAAATATTTTCTAGAGCATTGCTTGCTATCCGTGGCTAAAGCGTGTACTGGAATTGAAGCAGAAATATTTGTAGTAGACAATAATTCCACCGATGGAAGCCAAGCATATTTAGAACCAAAATTTTCCGAAGTTAATTTTATATGGAATAAAGAAAATGTTGGTTTTGGAAAAGCAAACAACAGTGTATTAAACCGCACAAAGGGGCAACATATATTATTTTTGAATCCAGATACGATTGTGCCAGCGGATTGTTTTACCAATTGTCTTTCTTTTTTTGATAAGCATTCGGATTGTGGCGCCATAGGTGTTCGTATGATAGACGGTAGTGGTATTTTTTTAAAAGAAAGCAAGCGCTGTTTGCCTACACCTGCAGCCGGTTTTTTTAAAATGCTGGGGTTAGATAGAGCCTTCCCCAATTCTACCATATTTGCACAATATTATGCAGGGCATTTGCCAGAAAAACAAAACAATAAAGTAGAAGTACTTGCGGGTGCATTTATGATGCTAACGAAAAAAGCCATTGAGAATACGAAAGGGTTTGACGAGGATTTTTTTATGTATGGAGAGGATATTGATCTTTCATACAGAATTTTGAAAGCTGGGTTGAGTAATTATTATTTAGGCGAAAATACAATAGTACATTTTAAAGGAGAAAGTACGCAAAAAAAATCTGCCTCGTATATAACACATTTTTATGGAGCTATGAAACGCTTTGTAGACAAGCATTACGGCAATAATAGTACAAGACGAACTCTCATGCATTTTGTTATTGCTGCAGGAAAACAAGTAAGAAAATTTAAAAATATATTATTAAAAGAAAATAATATATCCAATGTAAATCTGTTAAATATTTTAATTGTTGGCAAAGCATACCAGATAGAAGCAGCGCTAAAAATAGGTACAATAGCAAAAGCAACTATTGTAAAAATAAATATTGATGACCCTGAGATTTCTTATAATAAAATCTTGGATGTTGCAGAGGATAAAAAGGTACAGTCCATTCTTCTTTGCGAAGGAAAAGGGGGGTATTCGTTTATTATTGATGCAATGCAAACAATAGCCCCACATTTTTTGATTTTATTTTATGCAGATGGAGCAGGAAGTATAATAGGTAGCAATGATAAAAACAGTAAAGGCATATTTTTTACAGCAAATTAATGGTATCTTTTAATACATTGTACTTTGAAGAAGGAAACGAAACAAGGCGCATTTTTTCTGCCTTTTCTATACTGTTTCGTAAATTAAGTCCATCTTGGTTTTCGGAAATGCAATACTTTTTTTCTGATAAATATTGAGCAAGGTATTCTTGTTCTGTTTGCCCTGGTGTAGGTACAAGAATAGCGCTTTGTTGTAAGACGGCTAGATCCATTACAGTAGAATAGCCGCTTCTGGCAAGCACTAGTTTTGCCGAAGATATTAATTTGTTTAGCGCTGCAGCTGGTAGATGATTAATAATTTTAATTTGTGTATTCTCAGT
>JANMGS010000244.1:0-4094 GCA_031374745.1 Ferruginibacter sp.
ATTAGGGACTAATGAAAAAATGCTAGATAGTTTTTCATATTTGAAAAATATTTTGCTTAATATGAAAGAGCAAATAAATGAAAAGAAATTAGAAATAGCTACCAATGCAAAAGTATTGTCCAACAAAGCAATTGCCGTAAATGTAACGACCAAAAATGTACAAAAAATATATTTTAAAATTGTAAAAATACCTGCTAATAAAGTTTTTAATGAGGGATTAGATACAGAAGCCTACTATTTACAAAATAAGATGGAGGGCATCCTAAAGCAAGCATCTTTACCAGTTACAGATGATTATCAAACGCATAAAATAAAGATAACCTTAGAAGGTTTGCCAATAGGGCATTATGCCATATTATACGCTTATGAAGAAATTGTAAAAGATAAAACCATTAAAGCAAATTATATTAGGATTATTGTAACAAATATAGCCACCATAAATAACGACAACCGAGTTTTTGTACTAGATAGGATAACTGGGTTTCCTATAAAAAATGCTATTATACAAACTGTAAAAGCAGCAACAATTAATACTCCAAAAATAGTAGGCTTACCAAAAAAAATAAATAATGAAGGGTGGTTATTTTTTAACAAAAAAAACGTAGACGAATTAATAATTGCAAATGGAATAGATACTATTGTTGAAAGCTTTTCAATTGCTAATAATTATTTACCAGATGATATTTTTGATAAAGATAGGGATGAGACGTTATTAGATTATTATGAAGATAACCTGAAGCTAAAAATTTTTACCGATAGAGCCATTTATAGGCCCGGACAAAAGGTTTACTACAAAGGCTTTTTTTTATTGCCCAATCCTAATACTGGAGAGTGGGTTGTGTTTAACAAACAACACACAAAATTTAATATACGTCAAAGACTTTTTAACGAAGATGTAAAAGATTTTATTAAAGAGAAAATTGATATTTATATAAAAAATCCATTTAATAAAAATGTAGATACTTTTCATGTAAGGCCCAATGAATTTGGCTCTTTTAACGGATCATTTATTTTAAGTAAAGACGCAGCTTTGGGTGAATGGGAATTTGATACGGATGGAGTAGAATTTGTTGATTATTATGGCAATTCCTTTAAAGTAGAAGAATACAAAAGGCCACAATTTGAATTGAGCTTACAAAAGCCTACTAATTTTTTGCGACTGGGCGATAGTTTTGCAGCAGTAGTAAAAGTAAGATCTTTTGCTGGTGCAAGTTTGAAAAATGTGAATTTAAATTATACGGTTACAGCTAGTGGTGATTTTCCATATTATGACAGTTTACAAAAAAAATACGTAGGGAAATATGAAACAATTGTATTGGATGATAGTGATGTTGTAACCAATAGCGAAGGTTTATTTGTAATAAAAGTAAATGCAAAACACTTAGAAAAATATCATTTTACAAATGATTTACAATGGAGTGTCAACTACAAGATTGATGTAGAGGCAACAGATGAGTCTGGTGAAACCCATGAGGAGAAAACCGAAGTAAGGCTTAGCAACAGACCCATTAAAATAAATTATGATTTAAATAATACATTAGATAGAAATAATTTCCCACCACTTTACGTAACAACCACATCTGATTTTGCAGGTGAAATGGAAAAACTAGTAAGCGTAAATATTTATAGAGAAAAAAAGTCGCAAGTAAAACCTGATTCAAATGACCATTATTTATATGATTATAAAGAACAAAATGGACAATGGATTTATATTGGCAAAAAAGAAATAATAGACGCTGTTGTAAAGTATTACGATACAATATACAGCTCAAAACTTAAAACAAAATCTGGCGAAAAATTTCTTTTTCCTAAGGAATTGCTTGTAGCAGGGAAATATGAAATGGAAATAATTTGTGAAGAAAATGGTATGCTATTGGGTAAGAAATGGAGGAGTTTCCAAGTTTTTGATCAAAAGATGAATGCATTACCAGACTCGAATATTGCTTTTCATTTTATGCAACTAAATGCAATACAAACACAGCAAAAAGCAAAATGGATTTTTGGAAATAAGGAAAACAAAATATATTCTATTTACCATGCGCAATATTTTGCAAGGAAAAAGAAGCAGCCAAGTATTAAGTATATACATGACACAAAGTATGAGAACAAAGGAATAAATGAATGGAATTTTACAATGCCAAATAATGCAATAGATGAAATTTTACTTACACATATTTATATTGTAAACGATGAAATACAAAGAGAAGAGAGAACCATATATGTAGCAAAACCTGTGAATGAAGAACCTGAAATCATTATAGAGCAATATAGAAAGAAATTAGTGCCAGCAGCAAAAGAAACATTTGTAGTGACTATAAAAACAAAAAGCACAAATGTATTAGCAGAATTAATGACAACTATGTATGATGCTTCTTTAGACAAAATAGAAAAGCATGAATGGAAAATACCGCAACAAAGTGTGTGGTTTAGGTTATCAAGTTCTTGGGAGAAAGATTTGAATTACGGCTCTAGTTCAAGCATATTTGATAATAATTATTATAAAGCAAATATCATTTGGTACAATAAGAAAGAACCGCTTTATTGGTTAAACCCATTGGATTATGCATATAGCGAATTGACACAGAAAGGTACTTACACTGCACAAGGTGAAATGTTTGTATTAGGCGGAAGAGCCGCAGGTGTTTCCGTTCAGCAAGCTTCTGGCCTTGATGAAGTCGTTGTGATTGGGTATGCGTCTTCTAAAAAAGCCAATCTTACAGGTAGTGTAACATTAATAAGAGGGGCAAGTTCTATAACTTCCGCCAATGTGGGTTTTGTAATATTAGACGGTATACCCTACGAAGGAGATTTAAGTAGTATAAATACAAGTTCTATTACAGATGCAATGGTATTTAAAGGTGCAGACGGCGTTGCTATTTATGGTAGCAGGGCTGCAGAAGGGGTGCTCATTGTAAGTACAAAAGGAAAAATAGTTCTTCCAAAACCCGAAGAGCCACCACTAATAATCAGAAAAAACTTTTCCGAAACAGCTTTCTTTTTCCCCAATATTTATGCAGATGCTGATGGGTTTTACAAGATTGAATTTACCATGCCCGAGAGCGTAACCGAATGGAAATGGAAATTATTGGCACATACAAAGAAGGCAAAATTTATGTATGCCGAAAGAAATATTGTAACACAATTGCCCATGATGGTGCAACCCAATATGCCAAGGTTTTTGTACCAAGGCGATAAGATTATTTTGCAAACAAGGGTTACCAATTTGGATACAACCAATTTGGAAGGAAAAATGAATTGTAGTATTGAAGATGCGGTAACGGGTGAAGATTTGACAGCAAGCATTATTGCTAAAAATCAGCAGGCCTTTTCTGTGTTGCAAAAAACCAACAGGAATGTAGCGTATGAAATGACCATCCCCGAAAATTTATTGCACCCCCTAAAAATAAAGATTACGGCAAGGGCGGGCAGTTTTGCAGATGGGGAAGAGCATACGATTCCTATTTTGAGTAAAAAAATATTGGTATCTCAAAATGTAGGATTTGTGTTGGTAAACAGTAAAGACAGTGCCATCGCTACGCCTGCAATGCCTGCAGATGCTACGCCTTATGCAATGGGTATGTACATTACACCCAAGCCACAAGCCGCTATGATGAATGCATTGCCTTATTTGGCATTTTATAGATATGGATGTGCTGAGCAAACTTTTAATAAACTACTGGCACATAGTATTGCCAATACTATTTTGCGTACCGATTCTATAGCCCAAAAAACAATGGTAAATGCAAAATCCAAAGAGACAGAAAATACTAAGAAAGATGTATTGCCAGATGAACTAAGCGAAGAAACAATGCCTTGGTTGCAATTGGGCAATGCAACAGCTTTGCATCAAAAAAACCTACTAAAACTTTTTGATACACTAAGTGGTAACCAGCAGATAGAAAAATACCGGAACGATATTACAGATTTACAAAATGCTGATGGCGGTATTACTTGGTTTAAAGGTGGCGAGAGCAGTAAATATATTTCTAATTATATTTTAGCAGGCTTTGCAAAATTGACAAAAGAAAATTTATTGTTCTTTAAAACCAGTAATGCAAGAACCGCATTCGAAAGCTTCATTCCATCCCTGATAA
>JANMGS010000262.1:0-5215 GCA_031374745.1 Ferruginibacter sp.
AAGGGGGTGCAGTTTGTTTGTTTTCACTCATCAAATGCAGCCGCTCAAAAAAGATAGAGAATGAAAAAAGTAATATTGATAGTAGTCTTATTGGGAACTATAGCCTTTGTAAATGGGCAAGCAAAATCTTCTTATACACAGTATATTTTAAATAATTATATTCTTAATCCAGCGCTTGCTGGAATAGAAAACTATGCAGATATAAAAGTGAGCAGCCGCAATCAATGGACGGGCATTGATGGCGCACCGGTAACTACATATTTTAGTTATCAGGCACCCATTGGAAAATCTGATTATAGGACAAATGCCACTTCTTATGCAGTGCCAGGTCAAAATCCAAGAGGAAGAGAATATTGGAGAGATTATACTGCCCCAGATCCGCATCATGGAATTGGATTTGTAGCAATGAGTGATAAAGCAGGCTACATTAAAAGATGGAGTCTTTCAGCTTCATATGCGTATCACAAACCACTTGGTTTAAAAACTACGCTATCTGCAGGTTTTAATGCTGGTGTTTCTGGTATTAATTTAGATAGAACAAAAGCCACATTTGCAGATGATGGCATTACAGATATGGCACTGGGATTGTCTATAAGTGATACAAGAAAAATAAAGCCCGAAGTAGGAGCAGGACTTTGGTTATATTCTGCAAGATATTTTGTAGGTATTTCTGTTCTAAATATAATACCTGGCAAAGCAAAATTTACATCTGCTGATAAATTTGGGACTTATTTTACGCCAAATTATTTTGCAACTGCTGGTTACAGGGTTTCTATTGGAGAAGATTTTACGCTAATACCTTCTGTAATGGTACAATACTGGGAACCTCAATTGCTAGGGGCACATTTAAATGCCAAATTGCAGTACATGGATAAAGTGTGGGTAGGAGGTAGTTATCGCTATTCAGATTTCCTTAGTGGTTACAGTGCGATGGCAGGATTCAATATTTCAAATACTGTAAACCTTGGCTATTCCTACGAAGTAGCTACCAATAGCCGTTTACGTACGTATTCAGGCAATACACATGAGTTTATTGTTGGTTTCACACTTGGCAATAAATATAGTGATGCTTGCCCGAGAAACTTGTTTTAGTATTAGATATTGAAAATCTGCTATTCTGAATAAGGTAGGAATTAATTTTCTTTGCGTTTATTGTTTTCAATTTTCCGAATATTTATTGATTTTTTATGAATTATAAAAAATCATTTCCATAGTTGTAAACACCTTAAAATAAAAAAGAGATTACCAAATGGATAATCTCTTGTGTTATTGTAGTGACCGCGTTAGGATTCAAACCTAAAACCTTCCCGACTTGTAAGTCGGGATGCTCTATTCAGTTGAGCTACGATTTATTAATTCACTAAAAAGAGATTATTTCCCCATATTTCAAAATAAAAAAGAGATTATCTTTTTTGATAATCTCTTGTGGTGACCGCGTTAGGATTCAAACCTAAAACCTTTTGATTCGTAGTCAAATGCTCTATTCAGTTGAGCTACGCAGCCTTTTTTAGGAATGCAAATATAGGGAAAGTTTTGCTTTTTTAGCTTTAGGAGTTCATAAATATTAATATTGTTGAATTGGATTAACAAAAATGCTCAATCTTGTTTCCTAATCAGGTATAAATTTATTATCCACCTTTATGGCTTCACCCTCTTTTACATCTATTTTTTGTACAAATATTTTACCAGATCCTTCTGTATTTGTAAATCCTACACGATTGTTAGAAATATAGAGCAGCATATAGGGTCCTGCAGCAATATTATTTATTGTAAAATCACCAGCAGCATCTGCAATGAGTCTCAAATCCAACGCCCTTAATTTGGCTTGTGATATCGCTTTTACAGAACGCTGGTCAAGTAGATCGAATTTTACATTTGTTTCTGCACCCATTGCTTGTAATGTTGCCACTCGTTCTACTTCGTCCGATTTAATTTTGGCAATCATATTTTGATAGCCAACGTATTTCGCTTCAAATTTCTTTTGACCTTTTACTGCAGAGGCAGAATCTTTATAAATAGAAACTAGCCTATTCACATCACTACTTAAGTTTCTTAAATTCTTTGCTATTAGAAAGTTATTGACACTTTCAAAAATTGTAATCACATCCCCTTCGTATTTCAATAAGTACACTTTGGAACCTGCATCGGGTTTGCCTGCAGCATTTGCATTAAAAGCATGTGTAATAGTTCCTTTAATTAATGTTTGCGCTTTTGCACAAAAAGGTAAGGATAATAGAATGGTAATTAAGAATTTCATGTATAGAAAATTGTGCTTCTGCGATTATTAATATAATATTTAGTGAAATAAAAAAATGGCAAAGTTGCTCAGCAACCATTGCCATTTTTAAGTATTATTTTAAAACTATAAACCAGATAAAAAACTATCATGAATATAATCTACCACTTTTACAAGGCTATCGGTTTCTTCATATACTTTCAGTTGTCTATCGGCACCTGTACCTTGCTCTAGCATTTTATGTACATATCCAATAGCGTTTGCACTTCCCAAGTGTGGAACTACATCATCTACAAAATCGAGCAATTCATAAATAAGTACCCTTGTATTTACTTCAGATTGTTTACCAAAATCTATCATACTGCCATCTATGCCATATCTACTCGCACGCCATTTGTTTTCTGTAATTAAACGCCTGTGATACATCATAAAATTGAGGTTCTGGCTATGCAGTTTATATAGTTTTGCGCATATGGCTTGAAATATCCCAGCGATAGCAATGGTTTCATGTGTTGTCATGGGAATATCGCATATCCTAAATTCTACCGTATTAAAGAATGGATGAACCCTTAAATCCCACCATATCTTTTTTGCATTATCAATACAATTTGTTTTTACCAATAGTTTTATATAATTATCATAATCTTCTATACTTTCAAAATGATCAGGTATACCTGTACGAGGAAATTTTTCAAAAACTTTTGTACGAAAACTTTTGTAACCCGTTTTTCTGCCTTCCCAAAAAGGGGAGTTGGTACTTAAAGCAAAGACATGTGGTAAAAAATACCTGGCACTGTTGGCTATGTGTATAGCCATTTCCCGTGTTTCCATACCTACATGCACATGCAACCCAAAAACTAAATTACTCCTTGCAGCCTCTTGTAACTCATTTACTATTTCGCTGTAGCGAGCGTGTTCGGTAATAAGTTGACTCTCCCAATGGCTAAAAGGATGTGTTGCACTGGCACCAATCCAAAGACCCAAACTATCTGCAATTCCGCTTATCGTTTTACGTAAAGTACCTACATCTACAAAAGCTTCGTCTACATCTGCGCAAATATCGGTACCTACTTCAACTACGGCTTGGTGCATTTCGGCCTTCACCTTGTCCATTATTATTTTTTGACCCTCTTGTACAATCCGCTGGTCATGGCTTTTTAGCTCATGGGTTAGTGGATCTATTACCATGTATTCTTCTTCTACACCAAGTGTAAATTGCTTATAGGATAAACTTGCCATCGTATTTAGTTAGTTTTATTGTTTAAAAATTTCATCAACAGGCACATGCATTTTTTTTAATACTGCACAAGGAATTTTTTCTCCCATTTCATAAATAGTCGGTTTGCTGTATTTATTTTCTTTTAATAAATATACTTCTACATATTTATAAGGGGGATGTACAACCCAATATTCTAGAACGCCATTTTCTTCGTACAAATCAAGTTTATGTTTTGTTTCTGTTTTTGTATTGCCTGGGCTAAGTATTTCAACCACCATTTCTGGCGCTCCATTAATACTCCTCGAATCCGATAATTTCTCTGGGTCACAAACAACGATAATATCTGGCTGTACTACAGTAAAAATTTCATTGTCTGCTACTTTTCTTTTTTTGAACGATGTCCCAAAGAGTTTTAGATCTATTGGGGCATAAAACAACTGACAAGGAGCAGGTTTCCTATTTTTTACAAAAAATGAAACTAGGTTAATAGAAATTTTTTGATGTGTTACCGCTGGTCCCGGACTCATCTTAAAAATCTTACCTTTTATTAACTCTATTCTTTCTTTGAATTTCCATGTAAGGTAATCTTCATAAGTAAATCCGATTTCACTTTGCGGTTCCTCAACAATTGTTTCAGAAAAATCATCATTCAATAAAGTCAGGTATTCTTTCATTTTATTTATTTGTACAACACTTCCTTGTTGGCACTTCTCTTTATGTATTCGCCCCATGTAAGGTTATCTGCACCTTCTACTTGTGCTTGTGCTTTTTCTATTGCAAACACTGCAGAAGCTTCTACCACCCAATCAAAATTTTCTTGGCCAACGCTGGTTACTTCAGCATCTGGAGCTGGGTTACAGAAATCAATAGCGTAAGGTACACCATCTCTTAATGCAAGCTCTACAGTATTAAAATCATATCCTAAATATTTACAAATACGAAGAACGATATCCTCCATTAACTTATAACGGGCAGCATCTGGTTTAAAATCTGCTACATATCTTAAATGATGTGGATTGCGTGGCTCGTATGGCATGATCTTTACATATTTTCCACCAATGCAATAGCAACGATAATATTCGTCAAAAACGATTTCTTCTTGGAGCATCATTATCAGTTGTTCTGTTTCAGCATGCTTGGTAAAAAAATCTTCTTTGTCTGTTACTTTGTAAACACTTTTCCAACCCCCACCGGCGTGTGGTTTCATGTATGCAGGGAAACCTATATATTTAAAAATATTATCCCAATCCATTGGGTAGGCAAGGTTTGAAAAGGATTCTCCACTGGTATCGGTAGGTAATTCTGTAGAAGGCACAATTACGGTTTTAGGTACCGGTACATCTATTTTTGTGGATAAACAATTATTAAAGAATTTTTCATCTGCACTCCACCAAAAAGGATTGTTTATAACCGCAGTGCCACACAATGCTGCATTTTTTAAATAGGCACGGTAAAAGGGAACGTCTTGCGAAATTCTATCTATTATCACTGCATATCCGCTACTTTCACCTTGAACAACTTTATCAATACGAACAGGTTCTGCTATAATTCCATCAATATTTTTACTATTAACTCTTTCTACAAAAGCTTCTGGGAAACTCCTTTCCTTGCCATGCAGTATACCAATTTTTTTCATATTTATTTGTTTTGGTTTAGAAATTTAAATTATATCCAAATATATTTTTTAACATTCAATAAAACAAATTATGTTTTATGTAAATTACGATGCTATACTTTACAAAGCTTTTCTTAATTTTGGG
>JANMGS010000294.1:0-8119 GCA_031374745.1 Ferruginibacter sp.
AAAAACATTTAGTTGGTTGGTATCAGACAAGCTTTTTCTGCTTACACTTACCGAAATATTTGCATCAATATTTTTTAAAAAATCAATACTCACTTCCCCTTTTTCTCTCTTCTTTTTATTGATGGATTTTGTAACCGATAATGTTGGCTTTATAAAACCATTATCAGTACCTACCCACACAAATCGCTGTGCAATTATTTGTGCCTTGTTATTTACTAAATGCAACAGCATTATTCCTGCAGGCAAATTGCTTTTATTTATTGCAAGCAATTTTTCAGATTTTGATGAATCAAATGCTTCTGCAAAAACCAATGCTCCATTTGTACTACCTACAATAAAATAGTTTTCTTTGGCTTGCCTCTCCGTTACATTTAGTTGTATAAATATTTTTTTCTGGTTATTTACTGTAAGTGTAGGCGTACTAGTATTTGCAATTGGTAAATCAATTTTTTTTGTAATCTTTTCTTTTTCGTAAGTGCACTCTGCGGTATATATCTCATTCTCCTCGGCATTCAATGTAAACGTTGCTAAGCCAAGTGTTCCAGTATTAAAAGTTTGCAAGATTACATCTTTGTTGTTTTTAATATTCACAGCAACATCTATAGATTCTCCATTTTCATTTAAACTTCTAACACCAATTTTTTGATTTACGCCATTGATTAAATTACCAGATTCTGGAAAGAAACCAATTTCTATATCTTTTGTTTTCTTCGATGGTTTTTGTACTTTTTCTGCAGTGGGTTTTAGAATAGTAATTTTCTTAAAGTGGTTAGTACTGTTGTTAAAATTCTGCATCCACATAGTTGTAGCTACTAAATAATACGCTCCATAGTCCATTGTTTTGGGAATGGCAATTACCCCATAAGCAGATTTATCTTTTACCCTTAAAACCTGTGTTTGCAATATTTTCCCAGCATTATTACACAAATAAACATAGCAAACTTTGCTTATGGCATTGGTATCAATAAGAGGATATGATACCAAATAAATTTTAAACAAAACTTCTTCTCCTGAAATATACGTTTCCCTATCTGTATGAATATAGGTAAACTCTTTGGGCGTATTGTCTAGCCTTTTGCTGTATGCTTCTTTTATTGTGGCTAAACTGTATTGCTGTGCCTGTAGCTGAATAGCAAAAAATAGGAGAGCGGCAATGGCGATGTATCTTTTCAAAATCATATTTTTAGTGCCTTAAAGTTATAAAAAAAGCCACCGTTTTAATAAAAACGGTGGCTTTTAACAAATTAATATTAGATACTAAAACCTTAATACTCCATCTACAATCTGAACAACTCCATTTGTACCCAGCAAATTGGCTGTTGTAATATTTACGGGGGCAGTATTTGTTTTACCTTTTAATAATAAACCATTGCCCGATGCAGTTATCGTTCTTCCGGCACCTAGCGCAGTTTGTGGTGTTTCTTTGTTTCCAAAATCGTTTGTAAACAAACGAGAACTATTGAAATAATGATAGCGAACGATAGAATCTACTCTTCCAACTGTGGCAGCAGTAATAGCTGCACTAGTTAAGCCAGCACTTGTCATAGCAGCATCTGTAGGGGCTAATACTGTGAAGGCTGTTGTACCACTAAACTGTGCCCATCTGTTTGCTTTAGTTAATGCAGCTATAAACAAAGTATGCTGCCCAGTTCTTGTGAGCATATTTTGTATATTACCTACAAGTGCTAGTGGTGTCATAAATTTATCAATTTTGTGCACCAGTCCTCCGGCCACTTCATTGTCGGGGCTTAGTATTTTTATTCCATTTACATAAAAAACGCCCGCATCGCCACCGGTATATATTGCAGCGCCTTGTACAGTAGTACGAGGAAAACTATACAATGCAATCATATCTTGTGTAGCAAATCTTGCATTTACAACATGGTAAGTAACAAAAAAACTAGCAATACCCTGTGTCATTCTTGCTACTGAATCTTCCGTTATGCCAGCACTTTGCAATGCCGCATTGGTAGGCATGAACCAAGTAAAAGGACCTCCGCCATTTTTATAGCTTTGCATTCCTGCTTTTTCAATGGCAGCATTAAAAATGCTCACATCGGGGTTTTTATTTATAAACTCAGTTAAAGTAGGTAAAATTACTTGTTCCTCTTCTTTCTTACACGCTGCAAAAACCAGTAACATACCAAAGCAAATAATGATCGTTTGTTTATAATTCTTCATTTTTTTTTTATTTATTGTACACAATTGTTGTTTGAAGTGCAGGCGCAAAAACCCCTACACCAGAAGCAAAACCACTTGCATAAACACTAATGTATCGCTGGTTTAAACCGGGTGATGATACTGTTTGTGGAGGGGTAATGGTACCGCCAACACCCAACCCAGTACTAGTAATGATTAACCTATACCGCAAAAAAGAGTGTATACCTTTTGGGGTACTTGTAGACGCTTGATTCACTTTGGCTGTTAACGGTACATTGATATAATCACTTGCAACTTTAAAAGCAAGATCTCTAACAATAGTATCCCTTATTACCTGCGTTGCATTTGTAGAATCAACCCTAATTAAGGAGAGGTTAGGAGATTTTGCCATAGCATTAATAAGCCTAATGCTATAGGTGCTATCGCTTGGTAATGCCCCAGCATTATCATTTACAACAAACAAGGTTCTATCTATACCAGTATCGGCCAAAGTAACGGAGTAATTTTTATTTGCCTCGCTACTAATACTTCCTTTAAAAACTACTACGCTATCGTTGCCGGTACCTGCAAATGGTAAGGCAAGACTTATACTACTATTGGGTGCTATTGCTACATATTCGGAAGAGCTGTTTATTATGCCAGGAAAAATACCGCCCGAACCAGACGACAATGAATTTACTTTTACATCATTGGCTTTTATCATTACGAAACCTGTGTTCGGTGAGAGTAAAAAGAATTTTACCAAAGATTTATCTGTAGGAAAAATATTTTCAGTAGTCCTTAGTTCTGTTTTTTCACAAGCGTATAAAAACATTATTATAGTTACAAAAAACACTGTTTGCTTTAATCGTTTCATAAATTTTCTAGTTTTGTTATTAAGGTTGACTAAACCACATTTCGTATGTATGATAATCTTGATTAAGTGCTCCAATTCTTCTTAGTTCATCTAAATTCCAGTCGTTTTCCGAAAAGCCAGTTGGCCGTGAACGATAGGCAGGTTTTGGGCCAAGGTTTAAAGAAGAATAAGTTGGTGTAACATAGTTTCTATACACCGGTAGTAAAGTAACTGGATCGAGATCGAAATAATGATAGCGCCTAAGATCACACCAGCTTTCATTAAAATTCCAACCAAAATCTGCAATATACTTTTGTAACATAATATCTGTAAGTGTTAATGCTCCTGCTGTTTGTTTAACAGCTGCACTTGACAAATAATTAGTTCTTTCTATTGCAGATATCTGAGTAACAGCATTTGCACTGGTATTAACACTATTTACATAATCGAAATGAGCAGCAATACCTGCTTGGTAAGCCGCTAAAGCTGTGTTAAAGTCGCCCTTTCTAAAAGCAGCTTCAGCTTTTATGAACTGCATTTCAAAATAAGTCATAATGGGGAAGCTAGCATTATTCTGAAATAGGTACTTTCCTACCCTTGCAGTAAAATTATTTATTGATGGATTAATTATAACACTATCGCCCCATAAAGTACTTGGTGCTTGTCTAAATGCAGCCCCAGTAGAACCAACTGCAAATCCTACAGATGGTGTTAAAAACCGGTATCCACCATTAAGGGTAGGCATATTGGGTGTAATTGTACTTGTATCTGGACTTAGGGATAACATTCTAGAAATACGGGGATCTCTACTCGAAGGAAGTGTGTTATTGTAAAAAGTGGTGCCATCTAGTAGCTGTACCATAAACCTGCTTTGCCTTCTACCACTAAAGTTGTCCCTTGCAGGGCCAAGTGGATTGGTGTCGTCATTCTTACTTGCTGCATGCGTTACTAAGAAATTATCTGCATTATTAACCATGCTTCTATCTACATAAGAAATAACTGAATCTGCATTATACTCAGGCTTGTTTGTAAGATGATGCCAATTGCGGGCTAATATTCCGTACACAAATTTTATCCATTTAGCTCTATCGCCAGCATATACCAGATCGCCTCTTGCCATTACAGGCCTACTCACTTTTCCGTCGGTTCTATTCAAATAGGTTAACGCAACCCTGCAAATTGAATCTACCACTTTATACAAGGTTCGTTGGTTATCATATTTAAAATAAACCCTATTAAGTTCCCATGCTTGATAATAAGGCATATCGCTGAATACATCAGTTGCATTTTGTAAACCCCAGGCCCTTAAAGCTTGCGCAGCGCCCACATAATCCCATTGTTCATCTATAATACCCTGTTTTATCATTAGGTTAATTGCTGTGCCTTGTACTGTATAAAAATCTCTCCAAGCCTGGTTACCACCTCCATTTGATGTGTTTCCTCCATGGGAGTCATTGTTTTCAGAAGCCGTAGTATTGCTAAAGTTTTGTACATATGCCCCTGAAAATCTTCCATCTAATACCATCGTTCTACTCATTACAGCCGTAACTGGTGGTAGTAATGCAGCTAATGTAGGCGTTTGGGGACTACCAGGATCGTTGTTTATATCCAAATATTTTTTACAACTGCCAATTGTAATGGAAATTAATAGAATAACCATCAATTGTATTTTAATATATTTCATCGTTTATAAATTTTAAAATATTTAAAAATTAACTTTTACTGCAAAATTTAACCCTCTTGGTGTTGCAAGGTTTCCCAGATCCATGCCTACACCACCAACACCTCCTCTTGATGAAGTATTGTTTGCATTGGCTGCTGGGTCTGCACCTGTATAATTTGTTATGATAAACAAATCGGTACCAGTAAATGTAAATGATGCGTTTTTGATAACTTTTTGCTTTTTGATAAATTTGCTAGGTAAATTATAAGTTAAGCTAAGATCTCTAAGTCTTATCCAATGAATACCTCTTTCTATAAAATCTTCAGAAATAGTGCCGCCTGAATAATAATCAGATCTAAACAATGGTGTGATGGCAATGTTATTGGGTGTTGGGTTTGTGGTATTTTGCAAACCATCAGCTAATACGCCTTTTATAATACGAGGGGTTTCTCTATCAAGTGTTCTTGTACTTAAACCCCTTACATATAAAAATTCTTCTGTACCATTATAAATATCTCCACCTCTTCTAAAATCTAAATTGAACGTTACATTAAAGTTTTTAAGAAAACTTACTGTATTAACAATACTAAAATTAAAGTCGGATTGCCTGTCACCAATTGGTGTATAATCAGCCAAGACCAATGGTAAGCCAGATGTAGGAGATATCAATACCTCTCCGTTAGCATTGCGTTGAAATCTTTGTGCAGCTAGTTGATATATGTTACCACCTTTAACGGAAATATTTCTGATGTTTCCTATAAATTGATCAGAATTATAAAACTGTGGCAAACCTGCCGGCATATCAATTATTTCGTTTACATTTTTAGAAAAGTTTAAGGTGATATCCCACGTTACTTTGTTTGATTTTACAGGGGTTCCTGTCAATTGAAATTCGATACCACGATTTTCAACAGTTCCTCCATTTATCCATTGCAAGATAGCACCAGATGCGTAGGAAATACGAGGATTAATCAATTGATCTTCGGTTCTATTTTGGTAATAGGCCATGTCTAACCCCAATCGACCCTTAAAAAATTTCATCTCAAGGCCTGTTTCAAATTGCTTGCTAAACTCAGGGCGTAGGTTGGCATTTCCTTGTGTTACAAACGGCGTAAACCCGCCACCAGTAAAAGTAGATGCTGCAAAGCGATTTCCTTTAACATATGGTGCGCTTGGGTCTCTTCCAGTAGTGGCATAATTTATACGGGCTTTTGCATATTGAATTTGTTTTGGCAAATTTTTAAACAATTCTGTGATAATAACATTGGCACCAGCAGACCAATAACCGTAACTAGCGTCGGCTAATTTATAAGAAACTGGATCTACCAATCGGCTTGAAAAATCAATCCTATATGAACCAGCAATATTGAACCAGTTATTGTAAGTACCGTTGTATGTTAAAAAAGTACCTGCCCTATTCCAATTGGAGAAGGTAGTGATAGAACCTATTGTTAGTGGATCTGTGTTATTGATACTTATGAAAGTGGGATCGAAAAAGCGTTCTCCTTTGATAGCGTTGATTTCATATTTTCTACTATCAAACTGAAAAGCCGCTACCACAGTGTTATTAATTTTACCAAATTTTTTACGTACACTGGCTTTGTACACACCATTTATTAAGCGTTGGCTTTCGTTCCATTGAGATAAGCTACCACCTACGGTTCTAGCAAAGTTACTTTCAGGATGTAAAAACCAAGTTCCTTTGGTCGTAAAAAAATCTACCCCATGTATGGCTGAAAAATTTAGCCATTTAAATGGATCATAACCTACTGTAACACTTCCTGTAATTCTGTCCGTGATATCGTTATTTACATTTCTATTTACATCCCAAAATGGATTATCGTCCTCTGCCCCCAAAAGATCTCCTCTAATTGTTCTTTTTCCACCAGTTGCTGTTAAATAGTTTGTAATATCATCATCCACAGGCCATGAAAGGAGGCTCAACAAAAACCCACCAGACCCCTTGGAAGCTTTGTCAGTTCTAGCATTTACATAAGTAAAAGAATTAGCGATATTCACTTTTGGGCTTATTTTAAAGGTAGTATTTAGCCTGAAGTTATAACGCTGATACCCTGTATTGGGCACTACACCGTCTTGGTTTTGGTATGAACCTGTAAATCTATATGTGCTGTTATCTGTTCCACCATCTACCGAAAGATTGTGTATTTGGCTTTTTCCAACTCTAAAAAAAGATCCAATATTATCAAAAATAGTTGCCCCAGGTGCTAGTTTTTGACCAAAGAATGTACGTGCAAATTGGTTATTAACTCCAAATGAGCCTTGATCATATGTAGTTTGCACTTCTGGTAACCGATACACTTTTTCCCAACGAAGATTTGCACTATAGCTTACATTGGCTCTGCCCTTTTTACCTTTTTTAGTGGTAATGATGATTGCTCCATTGGCTCCGTCAGAACCATAAATTGCGGTAGCCTCTGGCCCCTTTAAAACCGTTAATGTTTCAATATCTTCTGGATTTATATCTGCAGCCCTATTAGTAAAATCATTGCTACGATTGGCAAGATTTAAACCCCCGGTGGCTGGTAATCTATCTTGCATTTCAAAAGAACTATTGTCTATTATCAACCCATCTACTACAAAAATTGGTTGGTTATTACCATCCAAAGAGGTAGGGCCACGTAAAATAATAGAAGAAGAAGCTCCAGGCATACCCGTTGTAGAAGTAATGGTAGCACCTGGTACCCTACCCGCTAGAGAATTGATAAAATTTGGACGTTTGGTTTGAGCTATTTCATCACCCGACACGGTGATTACTTGAGAATTCAGCGTACTTTTATTTTTCTGAATTCCGTAACCTGTAGTTACTACTACTTCTGCCAAGGATTTAGTACCCTCAATTAATTGAACATTATGTATACTACTATTATCAGTTACCCTATATTCTTGCGAAACATATCCAACAAAAGAATATTCTATTAAGGCACCAACAGCTGCATTTATAGAGTAATAGCCTACATTATTAGATTTGGTAGCAGCATTGGATCCTTTAACCCTTATCGTTACACCTTCCAGATTGCTTCTATCTGCTTGGTCAATAATAGTACCGGAGATTGTTTTTTGTTGGGCAAACATTTCACAACCAATAAAACTAAAAATAAATAAAAACAGCAGTTTTTTAAATTTTATCATAATTATAACTTTTTGGTAACACTAAAGTATGGTTATTTTTTCAATTGAAATAACTACTTATTAATTTATTTTTAAAAGCCATGGCAGCTTCTGCGCTTTTTACTTTAAAGTTTGAAGTGTTTTGTAATCCATTTTTTGTACACTTCGAATTAGTCGCTAAATGTATATTGTGTTTCTGCTCCATAAGATTTAATACCATTCTACCACAATTGTTTGAAATTACTATATTTATATCCAAAACAAAAGAACATGGACAACAACGACATCCTTAAAAAGCTCCGTGTAGCGCTTTCGCTGCGCAACGATGATAT
>JANMGS010000314.1:0-2274 GCA_031374745.1 Ferruginibacter sp.
CTCTTCTTTATATTTACTCATCCCAAGCATAGAATAAGCATTTTTACCACTAATCCCAGTGTCTTTAAATTGGGTCTGCCCTGTTAAATAAAAATATCTTTCAGGCAAAGTTCTAAATGGCCCAATGTAATCAACATCAATTTTTAACTTGTCAAATATTTTTTTGCTTTCTTCACGATTAGGAAAATTGCTAGGTATAAAGCCTTTGAAGTCAATACTCAATTGCTTATTATTATCGTCAAAATAGCTCTCTCCTACTCCCTCTACGAATTTAAATTGATGTGTATCATCTTGATATTTCCACTCTATAATTTTTAATCCATAACTATCTTTGGATGCCTGCCCATCAACTTTAGCAAATAACATAATATCTATTGCTACATCATTTTCAAATGTAAGATTAAAATTTAACGATTTGCCTGCTGTGCTATTACCAAAAAACAAATTTTTAAAGTCTTCGCCTAACTCAACCCCATGATTATTAAGCAATAGAGGTTGCTCTATTTCACCTGATAGTGAGTTTTCAAATATGGTAAATAGTTTAGCAATTGAACTTTTTCCAGAGCTATTCTTACCAATTAAAATAGTAATTGGTTTGAGTTCCAGTTCTTGTTTGTCTTTAAATGACTTATAGTTTTTGAAGTATATTTTATTTATCATTAGATGCAATAATTTATAAAAAGTTATTTTTTTTTGTTTTTATTTTATTCTTGACAATATTCATCGCATTTGAAGCCAAATTTTCATCATTTGCTACAGCACTTTCAACCTTGTCCGCCAACCAAAGAGTTAACAAGTCATTGGGCTGAATATTTAAAAATTCTGCAATTTTGATAACCTGTTCTTTATTAGGATTTCTGTCGCCTTTTTCGAGTTTGCTTATTAATGCAGTATCTACTTCCAAATGAGCTGCAATCTGTCTAAGAAGTATGTTTTTCTTATCCCTAAGTTCTCTAACTCTTTGTCCAAAATAGTTGCTCACGTATTTTCTTTTTAGTACTTTTTTTAATTATCAAATAAATGACTTGTCAGAATTTGTCTAAAGATAACCATAAAACTTACATTAGAGCAATTTTGGGTAGAGAAAAAATTGTCAC
Source organism: Ferruginibacter sp. (assembly GCA_031374745.1). Taxonomy (GTDB): domain Bacteria; phylum Bacteroidota; class Bacteroidia; order Chitinophagales; family Chitinophagaceae; genus Ferruginibacter. The sequence goes on from JANMGS010000314.1 coordinate 1,098, forward strand.
TTATTATCGATCGCCAGTTTTTGATATTCTCGTAGAGTAGTGAATCGACTTAGTAAGGTGGCGCAGAGGTTTGTTATAATAGTTGTACCACTGGTTGCAGCATTAGCATAAAGATGGATACTGTAAAAGACTTCGAAGTATTGACGAGCAATGAACCCCTGCAGAATGGCTGCGGCATGCGTAGGGTTTAGTGCATGCATGCAATGCATGTACCGAAGCGATAGCGGAGCCCGAAGCACGCCGAACAACTGGTTGCTATTGGTATGCAGCACACAGCCCCCTAACGAAAAAGCGCTGATAAAAATCAGCGCTTTTTTATCAATCAGGGTTTCCTAGGCATTAAAAGCTTTTAAAGCATTTTCTATCCTGGCCAATGTTTCTGTTTTACCAATCAGTGCTGCTATTTCAAAAACCCCTGGCCCAAACTTAGCGCCTACCAGCATGATGCGTAGCGGCGCTAGCAATTCTCCTGGCTTAATATTTTTTTCTGCTGCCAATGCTTTAAAGGCAGTTTCCATATCGGCTGCTACAAATACCTCTTGCATTTTTATTAGCTCCATAAATGCCACAAAGAAATTATTTTTCTCTTCGCTCCATTTTGGCTTTACAGAATCTATATCCAATGAAGCAGGTGCCGCAAAAAAATACGCCGATTGTTCGTAAAAATCGCTGAGCAATGTGCAACGACCTTTTACCAATTCCAATACTTTTTCCAAATAAATAGTATCAGATACATCCATGCCTTTTGCCTCCAAAATTGTTTTTACCCTTGCGCTGTAATGTGCAATTGGCAACTTTTGTATCCATTGCTGGTTGAACCATTTTGCTTTTTCAAAATCAAATTTTGCACCTGTTTTGTGTACACGATCTATGGAGAATGCCTCTATCAATTCGTCTATCGAAAAAATTTCCTGCTCTGTACCGGGGTTCCACCCAAGCATGGCAAGCATATTTAAAAATGCTTCGGGCAAAAAGCCCAGCTCTTTAAACCCTTTGGTTACTTCATTTGTTTTGGGGTCTGTCCAATCCATTGCATACACCGGAAATCCAAGTCTATCTCCATCACGCTTGCTTAATTTTCCATTGCCATCGGGTTTTAATATTAATGGAAGATGCGCCCACTGCGGCATTTCATCTAACCCAAATAAATATTTCCACAGCAATACATGTACGGGTG
>JANMGS010000356.1:0-4986 GCA_031374745.1 Ferruginibacter sp.
AAATAAAAGTAAACGGAAATGTAGGAAGTAGAACCAATTTTAGGTTTGATGGGCCTTTTGGTAATAACTGGGAAAGTACAGAGTTTGAAGATATACAATTTGAAAACCTAGAAAATGGCTGGAACGATGGTGTTTGGTACACAATGACAAAAGATGGCTTGGTAGGTTTAGACGGGAAGCCTGCAGATAATTATAAAAGAAAAAATGATATACGCATAAATAGAAATGGCATAGATATTAGAGATGGTAAAAACAGGGTTCGCATAAATGAAAATGGAATAACGGTAGATGACGAAGCTACAGATGAAACATACAGGTATGATGAGAATGCGCCTAAAAATAAATTTGATACCATAAAAATGAATTTGCAAAAAGAAGAAAAAAGATACAAAGACTCTTTAAGAAAGGAAAAAGAAAAAATAGAAAAACAATTGGAGAAATATGAAAATAATGGGACTACCTCTTTATACAATGTCTTACCAAGTAGTTTGTTTATGGCGATATTAAATTAATGAAATAGAATTTTAGATAAAATATTATTATTAAATTCATTTTTTTAATCACATTCATTTCAACAAAATGAAATTATATCCAACAATGCTTCATTTTTTAAGAATAAGTTTGCTTAATGGTTTAATGCTTTTGTTAGTTATTGGGCATATGCAAGCGCAAACAATTCAAGAAAAATCAACTGTTGTAAAGAATGTAAATGTCATTACAATGACAAGTACAAACAGCGTTATTAAAAATGCATCTGTAGTAATTGTGGGAGATCATATTGAATCTATCAATGGTACTATCCCAAAAGGAGCTAAAATTATTGATGGCAAAGGAAAGTGGTTGATGCCTGGGTTGATAGACATGCATGTACATTCGCCTACAGACGTAGGCCCGATTGGTCCAAAACTTCCAACGCAGGGGGCTACTTTATTTATGGATTTGCAAGATTATATGTTGCTCAACATTGCCAATGCTGTTACAACTATTTTTGAGCTAAGTGCCAGAGCCGAACATTTTGGCCAAAGAAATGAGATTGGAAAAGGCAAAGTAGTTGGTCCTCGTATGGCTTTGGCTGCAATGATTGATGGAGGAGAAGGGCAAGGCCGACGAGTAAATACGCCAGAAGAGGGCCGACAAGCAGTGCGTAGTGCCAAAGCCGAGGGATATGAATTTATAAAAGTATATACTTACCTCAATATAGATACTTATAAAGCCATCGTTGATGAATCCAGCAAGCAAGGGCTTAAAGTTATTGGGCATGTTCCCGCTGCCTTTAAAGGAAAATTGAAGGAAGCCTTTTTGCCAGGATTTGGGATGGTTGCACATGCTGAAGAATTAACCAATTATGCTGTAGATTTTAGTGAAGCGGAAGCAAAAGAAATGGCACAACTTTTAAAACAAAATGGCACTTGGCTTTCGCCCACACTCATTACAATGGAAAGTATTTTGAGCCAAGTAAAATCGTTGGACGAATTAAGAGCTTTACCAAGTTTAAAATATGTACACCCTCTTTTGCAGAGCAAATGGCTTACTGCCAATAAGTACAACAAAATGTCTAGTGCAGAAGAAATTACACATTTTGAACAATATGTAAAATTTAACCTGCTTTTGGTAAAGGCTTGTAAAAATGCAGGTGTACCAATTGTTGCCGGTACAGATGCAGGTACATCTGGTGTAGTTGCAGGCTTTGCTTTGCACGATGAACTAGTCCTTTTGGTAAAAGGGGGATTAACAAATGAAGAAGCATTGATGGCAGCAACTAGATTACCAGCTCAGTGGCTTGGTATTGATAAAATGGTTGGAACTATTGAACCCCAAAAATTAGCTGACCTTGTTTTATTAGATGAAAATCCGCTTGAAAATATAAAGAACACAACAAAAATTGCAGCCGTTTTTGTAAATGGCAAATTGCAGGAAAAAGCAAAATTAGATGCCATGCTTACCGATTTAGCAAAAAGAAATACAGCTAATAAGGATAAATTTGATTGGCAACAAATGATGAAAAAACCTAGATAAGAGACTAACATTTTATAAGCAAATCGGGGGCAACAATATCAAAATTAATCAGTGAAATTTAATTGCAAGCTTGTACGGAAGGGAATATCTATTCTTTGAAAACTCCCGCATCGAACCGCTAAAAATAGTTATGTTGAGGTTGTATAAAGCCCTACTGGAAACGGTAGGGTTTTTTATACTGTTTTGTAATTACATTTGCAACACAAAAAAATATATACATGAAGCATACGCCTTTTACAGAAAAACACATTGCCCTTGGAGCAAAAATGGCAGAATTTGCAGGTTTTAATATGCCCATTTCTTATACGGGTATAAATGATGAACATGCTGCCGTGCGCAACAATGCAGGTGTTTTTGATGTAAGTCATATGGGAGAGTTTATGCTCAAAGGAGAAAATGCGCTGGATTTGATACAGCGAATTACAACAAATGATGCAAGTAAACTTACTGCAGGCAAAGCACAATACAGTTGTATGCCAAACAATGATGGCGGTATAGTAGACGACTTGTTGGTTTATTGTATAGAAGAAAATAAAACCTATATGTTGGTAGTAAATGCAGGCAATATTGATAAAGATTGGGATTGGATAAAGCAACACAATACCAATAACGTAACCATGCAAAACATATCTGCAGAAACATGTTTGCTTGCCATACAAGGCCCCAATGCTACCAAAATTTTGCAAACACTTACCGATATTGATATTTTAAATCTTACCTACTACACTTTTGCCAAAGGGAAATTTGCAGGAGTAGAAAATGTATTGATAAGCGCAACAGGCTACACAGGTAGCGGTGGCGTAGAAATTTATTTTGCAGATAAGGATGGTGCTGCCAATAAAATTTGGGATGCTATTTTTGAAGCTGGCGCAGCATCTGGCATAAAACCGATTGGCCTTGGAGCAAGAGACACCTTACGATTGGAAAAAGGGTTTTGCTTGTACGGAATGGATATAAATGATACTACATCTCCCATAGAAGCTGGCCTTGGTTGGATAACAAAATTTACCAAAGACTTTACCAACAAAGCAACTTTTGAAAAGCAAAAAGCGGAAGGCCCTACCAAAAAATTAGTAGGCTTCGAAATGTTAGACAAAGGCATAGCCCGCCACGATTATGAAATAGTAGATGCTGCTGGAAATACTATTGGCCATGTAACATCGGGCACGCAAGCGCCATCGCTTGGTAAGGCAATAGGCATGGGTTATGTAGCCACTACTCATGCAGGCATAGGTAGTGAGATTTTTGTAAAAATTAGAAACAGTAATTTGAAAGCGGTAGTGGTAAAAGTACCGTTTGTGTAAAAAAAATTTCTTAATCTAATTTCGAAAAATTAATCAATCTTATAAATTTAAAGTGCTTAAACCTTAGTAGAAAGTTTAACCAAAAAACAGCTAACCTTATTACCTTATTAATTTGAAACTAATATTTATAGTAGAAATTTCATAAAATAATTTACTCGCCCTTTATTAATTAAGATGAAAATAGACTACAATAATTTATATACTCATTTTATTTTCACTACCCTTCATCGTTCACCATTAATTTTGGAAAAGCATAGGGAAAGGATAGAAAAATATATGACTGGAATTGTGAACAATAATGATTCACAGTTGTATGCTTTTTATGCAAATCCTGAACATGTACATTTTTTGGTGTCTCGTTCTCCAAACATATCTGAAGTAAATTTGGCTACAGTCGTTGCTGCCAGTACACAGCAATTTATTAATCAACATAAGTTATGCGATTTTAAATTTGCATGGCAAGAGTCAGCATCTGCTTTTTCTGTTTCAAAATCTGATGTAGATAAGGTTTGTAAATACATACTCAATCAACCCGAACATCATAAAAAAGTTAGTTTTACAGAAGAATATGATAAGTTTATTAAATTTTATCAGAAAACACTGCAGCCATTTAAAAAATAAGGTAATAAGGTGTAGGTTTACTAGGGTGAAGCTTTTCTACTAAGGTTTAGATCTTATGCTAAATTTAAACCTTGTTCAAAAATAAAGAATTCGTTTTTTCGAGTACTATCAAATTATAAGATTGTTTTAAACCTAAGTAGAAAACTGAAATTATTATGGTTGTAAACCTTATTGCCTTATAAATTAAAGGGAGAAACTTTTTTTTGTAAGTGTTCAAAATAGATTTCAATACTATTATATTTTAAAAAATAAGGATTTAGTCTTCGAGAATAAAGCTTTTCTACTAATCTTTAAAACCCTTCTTTAAAATAGTAAATTTTATAATTGTCTACATTTACCATCATCACATTCATACAAAACAAACCCGAAGTCGTTTTCGACCTTAGTAGAAGTATAGATTTACACCTTGTATCTACTGCAAAAACCAACGAAAAAGCAATAGCTGGCGTAACCGCTGGTTTAATAAACTTACACGAAACCGTTACTTGGGAGGCAAATCATTTATTTAAAAAAAGATATTTCACTTCAAAAATCACCGCCTTCAATTTCCCCTTTTCTTTTACCGATGAAATGCAAAAGGGCGATTTGAAAAGTTTTTCTCACCAGCATATTTTTGAAGAAAAAGATAGCGGCACTTTAATGACCGATATTATTCACTTAGAAGCACCCTATGGTTTTATAGGAAAATTTGTGCTATGGATTTTCTTGCAACATTATTTTAAAAGATTGTTGATAGAGCGCAATCGTGTAATTGCCCATTATGCAGAAACCAACCTTTGGCAGACTGTTTTAAACAAATAGCCGCCATCCAATAATCCAACACAGCCATTTAGTAAACTACAGCCCTTTGTAATTTTTTGTACATTTAGTTTAGCATAATTAAATTTTAAAATTATGCATACAGCAAAGCAATTGCCTTTTATTCTCTTTCCTTTTTTATCAAACTTATCCATTGCAAAAAATATAGGTAACATTTCACTGAACTTTAAGTTGCACACAATTTGTTGTCAACAAATTATACCTTTGCTTTTTTAATAGGCTTACA
>JANMGS010000376.1:0-9723 GCA_031374745.1 Ferruginibacter sp.
TCAAAATCAATTTAATGTTGAAGTCTATTTTTCATTTACTGATTTAAAAACAAAGGAAAGTCATAAATGGAAATATGGAGAAATAAGTACATTTGAATTATCTGCACGATTTAAGAAAATAATATTTAAAGGAACTGAAATTTTTATAATACCATCTGCGATTGGCGGTTTTGAAACAATTAATATTGATATTAAAAAAAATGTTGACTTTTATAAGTACCATTTGTAAAAATGGCCAACTAGATTTACACATGTAGAAAATGAGCGAAAAAAATTCTTTTTTAAAACTAATTAATAAAAATATTAGTGAATACGGTTACCATATAACTGTAGTAAGTAGTTGTTGTACTCCACGATATGCTTATTCCATAGGCCTTAAAGAAATGTTTGGCTTTGAGCTTGTATTTGCTGGTGGTCTGTACTTTTTAGAAAAAGACATTTCCAAACTATTTGAAAAAGTAGTTATTGCACTCAAAAAATCTTTAAAAGTCGAAAATCAAACGGTAAAAATTAATAATGGAAAAGCCATACGGTTTGGAAATGTCGATAAATCTTGGAGCAAAAAAATGCTTTTGGGGGTATTTGATTATTATGGAATTAAGGAAATAAATGCCTACCAGATTATTCCCGATTCGAGCTTTTTTACACTTGAAATTCCTGATATGTCTAACACATGGGAGGTGGCTTCAGAGCCAGTTTGGAAATGGTTAGATAATGATAAATCGAGACCAACATTACTTCCAAATTCTACTGTCGTTACAAACATCAGCACTTTATTTGGAGACTACGTTTTAGAGGCCCTTCGCTGTGAAGAAAATTTGTGGGAGATGTTTTCTATACCGGGCCCTGATGTTAAAGAAAAAGATGTAAGGGTTGTTCCCTTGGCAACCTTGGTAGGCATCGATAACACTTTAACTGAAATTTTAAACAAACAAGTTGGCAAAGGGGCTTGGAGGGAATTGGAAAATTTGCAGTGGCAAGATTGGGGTTAGTATTAAAACTGTGCACCTACTCAGCTTAACTCATTATAATTCATAGAATGTTTATGAAACAACCATGATTAAAACAGAAAAAAAAATAGTAGAGGAGTTATCTAAAATTGGCTTTGATTATTATGACTTAAATGCTGTTTCAACAAAACAAAATTTAGAAATTAAGGAAGTTGAAATTTTGCTCAAATGGTTAGCTCGGCTATATGATGAACATTTGGGTGAAGCAGGTTTAGCTACAAGGTGTTTGGTAAATGCCAAAGATAAATTCAACCCAGAAGTGTTATTAAAATTATTTGAAAGAAAAGACTTCGACTTTTCTACCAAATCCGTAATTGGTTTTACAATTATAAAAGCAAAAACTATAGATATTTCGGAATGGATTAAAAATCAACTATTACATACTGAATTTGGGTTGGAAAAAATAAGTTTGGTTTGGGGATTACCTAGAAAAAAAATTTTTAAAGGGCAAGAAGATTTAATGCATTTTTTAACACTCATTTTTGATAAGTATGCAAACACAGATGAATTTCTGAATCTGATAAAAAGATTTGCTACTAAAAGAGATTTACCATTTTTAGTAGCAAAAGTTGAAATAATAGATCCGAAAAAAATTAAATTATATAATAAAATAATTTTGAATATAGGGTCTCGTGATACATCACTTTAAAACCTATAATTTTTATGAACAATTAAAATCAAAACATGCTATCTAAACAAGTTAACTTTTTTAGTACCAAGGCAGATGTAAAATTATTCTTAAATCATTTTGATGAGAAAGGCGTGCTAATGTATCCTTATCAAATAAAATTTGGTGAAGATGTAAAACAGTTAAATAAACTGGAAAATATTGAAACGAATATGATGGTAATGTTAATTAGCGATACATTACCTTCTAAAATCAATTATGATTTTTATGAAGGAATTCAAAAACATGTTTGTTGGGTTCAGTCTTCAGAAATTATTGAGTATTCTATTCATGCAGAAACAAACGAGAATGAAATATCACCTAGCAGGTTTTACTACAATGAAAAATTTTATAGAGATGATTTATATGTTGTAAAAGATGAAAAATTTACTCAATGGGTTAAGCATTTTTATAACAATTTTAAGAAAAGATTTTTGGTAAAGCATGACAGCTGCAGAGATTGGTATGTTACTAAAAGTGTTTACGAACTTATTAATGCTGGCAAATTGGTTTGGGATGATACTTTTAATAGTTTGCTAATTAAAAATGTATAGTTATGAATAGCCCAAATTAACCCATTTTCTTGAGTTTAAGTTTAAAGAATCAAAACATCGTTTCTACTCTCAGCTGGATTTTCACCATCAGAGACTTAAAACTTTACAAACTACAATTGGTGAATCCCTGTAAGCCCACACGCAGGCCCGATGTAGAAAAGTAAGGTAAAAGTTTTTATACTAAAACCTGCAATAAAAATAAAGTACCCAGGCGAAGATTTAAAGCATAGCTTAGCAGTTGAGCGTACCACATAAAAAATATTAATTGATACTATTTTACATACTTATTTTTAGGATTTCTTTTATGATGATATACAGAAATGATTGTTATCAAACGTATATCTTCATCGATAACATAAACAATTGTAAAAGGAAATTTCTTTAGGTTTAATTCTCTAAAATTTTTATAAATGTTACGCCATCTTTTTGGATGGTTACATATTAACGCAAGTGTATCTTCCATAGCTAGAATAAAATTACTAGCTGCTTTTTCGCTACCAGATAAATACCACAGCAAAGATTTTTCATACTCATGTTGTGCAGCTTCATGAAACTGATATTGGTAGCTCATCTTTTACTTACGATTAGCTTTTATTATTTTTTGTATGCGCTTTTCACTTTCTTTGGCTGTAATCATTTTTGCAGAACCATTTTTATATCCCTCATTACGGCTATCTAATTCAGCTTTAAATTCATCGGAATAATCTACAGCACTTCCCTTTATACTTTCTTGCATCATGGTATAAATTGCTTTCACTTTTTTATCATCTGCTACTTCTAAGTAATTGTGTAGTTCTTGTCGTATGGCGGTTGTATTCATTTTGTCTATTTTTACAAATTTACATTTTTTCTTTATTCAAAAGTTGAATGTATAACGACATAAGAAAACTTATTAATAGCTATCCGCTATTAGGTGCAAGGAATATAAAGTCTCAGAAAATTAAATAGAAAATGTATAAAAATTCATTTTTCATTTAAAGAATTTCTCTCTAAAAATTTACCCATATTATCTGTAATCTATTTGTGTAATAGTTAAAAGATTATATACAAAACAGCTTTTCTGTGAATCTGTGGCAATATTTTTGCCACAGATTCACAGAAAAAAACAGAAATATCATTTTAATCGACCCCTTTAAAAGTCATAAATTGTGCATTTCATACATAAAATTCTTTTGCACCCAATAACGGATAGTCATTAACTTATTTTAATGTCATAAGCTACTTAAGTATAGCTGAACAAACTGTTAAGCCACATTAACTGAGCCTAAAATCTGCGCAAAGTGAAGGCAGCGTTAGATGTGTTTTCTATTGTAATCTTTTTAAAAGAAGCAACAGCTCACACTTTAATCATTTACAATTTACTCCCAACCACTTTTACCCCATTTCAATAATAATTTGTATTTTCCCTTTTTAAATTCCCTACTCATGTTAAAACGAATCTTACTCTCAACAATTTTTGTTGTCATTATTTTTGTAACAGCAATTTCACAAAGAGTTACTCCTTGTGGTTACATCATACCACCACGCTCTTTAAAAAACTCATTCAAGTCGGTGTATGAAGCCAAGCAAGTGGTAAGTACCATGCTAGATGTAATACAATGGAAAGAAAATTTTAATTTAAAAGAGCAAAACGGTATTCAAAATGCGTATGCTACCATCAGTGGTGGCCAGCGATGGATTGTATACGACAATAATTTTTTGGAAGATATAGATGCGTATGCAAAAACCAAGTGGGCAAGCATAAGTATCATGGCGCACGAAATGGGGCATCATTACTACGACCATGTAGTAAGTGGCAGGGGCAGCAATATTCCTTCCGAAATAGAAGCCGATGCTTTTTCTGGTTACATGATACAAAAGCAAGGCGGTACGTTAGAGCAGGCTTTAGCAGCTATGTCCGCTATTGGTACCGAAAGACAAACAGCTACACACCCTGCAAAAGCAGACAGGCTTACCGCCATTACAAGGGGCTGGAATGCTGCAAAAGCAAACACAACTGCTTCAGGTGCAAATACAGGTGCAAGCACGCCTCCAGCTACACCCGTGCCTTCGCCCCCAGGTAATACAGGTACGCCTATCAATACAGGTACAACACAAACCGGGCAATCAGATCCGCAAACAGATCCTTCCTGGATTGCGCTTACGATACAAAGCAATCAAGATGAAACTGTACAACTGAGCGATGATGGAAGAACCTATCAACCCGCTACTATAAAAGCCGGGCAAGCCTTTGTGTTGAAATTTGAAATATACCAATGGGGTTGGATAAAACTTCCTTACTACAATGGTTTCCGCACGTTCAAATTATTGCATGGAAAAGATTATACGATTGTGTATAACCGTAGAAATAAAAATTGGACGGTTGTAGAAATACCGAATTGATAAAATATCAATTCTTAAAAAAGCGTATTCATTTCTTCGTTAAGCCAAGTGTGTATTTGAGCAATAAAAAAAAGCCTGCCTCAGTTTTTTGAGGCAGGCTTTTTGTGTGGAGATGAAAAAAATTTGCTTACGAATTATTTTGTTAAAATCATTCGCTTGCTAATTACTTCCTGCCCATCAGCAATGATGCTATAAATATACATGCCTGCACCAAGTGTGTTGCCACTTACTTGTACTTGTTGGTTTTTGCCTGCCTGCAAATTAAATTGTAAAAGCATTTTACCATTCAAATCAAAAACGCCTAAAACAGCCTTGCTTACATCAGTAGGTAAACTATAAGTAATTGTTGTTCTATCGCTAAATGGATTTGGTGAATTCTGGCTTAAGCTAAATGCTTTATTTTCTATTTCAGCAGGTAGATTTAAACTGTTTTTTTCTGTAAGTACCAAGGTGTTGTTTGTAGATTTAACTTCAAGTTGTTTTTTTAAATCTTCAATTTGAACTTGTTGTTCTTGTATTGCTTTTATAAGCATGGGTATAAATCCAATATAATTTAGGCCTTTGTATGCAACAGGTGAACCATCTTCACTTTTATTTGTACTGGTGCTAGGTACATAGCTATCGGTAACCAATTCAGGGAAAATTTCTTCTACATCTTGACTTATCAAACCATGTTGTAATTTATTACTTAGCGCTATGTTTTTATTCTTTTCAATATCAAAAAGATAATTTTTTGGCTGTAGTTTCATTATTTTGCTCATCATATCCGTTTCATCATTTATCTGAGTTTTGAGTCTTCGGTCGCTTAACTGAGACAAGCTTCCAGTAATTTCTACATCGCCAATAAAGTAACCTGCCCATTTGCCACCAGCTGCTCCTTGGTTTTGTGCATAATTGCCATTTGCAATGCCAAGTACGCCATAACTTGCACCTGCAGCACGAGATCCACTGATATCTCCTACAACTGCTGCATAATATTTTAGTTGTTCATTAAATTCAGTGAAACCATCACCACAAGCATAAATGCCAGCTCTATCAAGAAAATTTAGGGATGTAAAGCTTGCATTGGGAGCAAAACCATCAAATAGGCTTAAATAAAATGTGGAATTACTTACTGCATTGATATCCTGCCTGCCAAGCATCATTTGTGCAAATTTTCCTTCACTTTGCCAAACATTTCTAATGCTGTTAGGATTGTTAGGATCGCTAAATGACCTAAACTTGAATGAATTTGGGTCATTGATATTTCTATTGTGCCCAAAATCTAAAACTGTAGTGATTCCCCTAAAAAGATTGCTACTTATGAGTGCAAGATTTGCAGTGTATCCTTGATATTGATGCCTATTTCCATAAGTAGTAAAATTGGGAGTAACTATTTCTCCCGTTGCACTCCAATTGTCGCCTCCTCCAAAGCTACCAAAAGTACCGCTCCTTCTTTGGCCAATTAAATTAGACCCATCGGCATATGCAAAACCAGGAGCAAAGCCCGAAGCTGGACGCATATTAAATAATAAATTGGAAACACCGCCAGTAGGCGATGCTGCCCACCTAAATTCTAAATCACCGGGAGTGACTACAGGTGTTATACCGTTGTTGCCAATCCATTCAATAAATGAATTAGATACAACTGTACCACTCTTTTTATGTCCAGATGTTAGTGCTCTACCATTTGTTTGTGTTCTAAAGCCATTTAGTGTATCTACCAAGCCTACTTTCAAATTACCCATGCTATTCCACCTAGCTGCAACACCAAAGTTTCCAGTAATCCTTAGATCTGTCAATGGTAAAGTAGCGGCTCCTGGAGTTGAATTTTGAGTAAGCAGCCTTCCGGATACTTGAAATTGACTAACGCCTGCTGGCGAAGTGTTTATAGTGGGACTCACAACAGCCGACGCACTGTTTGTTTGTGCTTGTAAACTTGCACCACCAAGAATTGATGTAGCAATTGATACAAATAAGATTTTTTTCATAATTAGATTTTTTTTAGTGAAAAAATAGTTAAGCGATTATTAATTCAAATCTGGTTATAAATCATTTGTTCACATTGGTGAAAATTTGCCTAATAAGCTTTTCCAAAATCTGCTATTGAGCGCTGTTTTTAATGAATATATGATTTGTATTAATATGTTATAATTATGCTAAAATAATATCTAACTATTATAAATTTTATAGTAAATTAGGAATTTATATGTAGTAATAATTCTATATATAAAAAATAATGTAAGGTTGCTTCATAATTTTTACCCATTAAATTTTAACGACATTAATATGTTTTTTAGGCTTAATCTTTAAGAGCACAGGTTGGAAAAAAATGCGATTTACAATTTTAAAGAATTTCAATTTATCGCACTATTTACAATGTTTATTTGCATAAAAAAATAGCCTGCCTCAAATTAATGAGGCAGACTTTTTATGAGGCATTTATATTGTGTTATTAGTATATTTCTTATGTAAATCTTGTATTGTTATTTTGTTAAAATCATTCGCTTGCAAATTACTTCTTGCCCGCCAGCAATGATAGTACAAAAGTCCAACCCTGAACCAAGTGTGTTGCCACTTACTTGTTGGCTTTTTTGGTCAGCAAATTAAATAATCATAAATACAATAAGAATGGATTATTTTTTTTAGTATTAACTATTGAGAATATAACTTTTCAAAAATTTGACCTTTATATCATCAGCTTTTATCCTATAGCTTTTTTAGTAATGCTTCTTTCACATTTGCTTCCCACTCTTCCTTTAAAATACTCAACACAATGCTATTTCTCCTTATACCTGTATAAGTAGCTACATGGCTGCGCAATACGCCTTCTTCCACACAGCCGATGCTCTTCATGGCGGCTTTGCTTTTTTCATTGTTATTGTCTGCCCTAAATTCTACTCTTTCCATGTTCAATGTTTCAAAGGCAAATTGTAATAATAAAAGTTTGCAGTTTTTATTCAATCCCGTTCCCTGAAAATCTTTGCCATACCAAGTATATCCTAGTTGCAATGACTTATTGTGAACTTGAATATCATAAAAGCGGGTGCTGCCAGCGTATTGTTGGGTACGTTTATCAAAAACAATAAAAGGGTATTCTACAGCTTTTTCCCTTGCCTCTATTGCTGTAGTTATATAGTTTTTCATCCCATCGATTCCACTTGCAGGCACCAACGAAAATTTCCATAGCTCGGGTTCGTTTATAGCAAAATGCAATAAATGATCATAATCTTGTGCTACCAATGGTCGTAGCATTACTGTATCATTTTCCAATATATAGTCTTCTGTTGGCTTAAATTCACTCATTTTTTCAGATTTATTATACCGCTAATTTACCGCTCATTTTGTTTAAAAGCCGTGCAATACTTTCTGCTTATTTATAATTCTTTTCATTTTACATTTGCAATGGTTTTTTGAGCCTGGTTTTGGCTTCACAAAAGCTTTCAATTAAATTTTTATTCGTGTCCAAACATGTCAACAAGGTTTCAGCAGCTGGAATTATCATTGCCCTAGGCATTATTTACGGAGATATAGGTACTTCTCCTCTGTACGTTTTTAGTGAGATAATCAACGGTAGAGCAATTGAAGAATTACTCATTATTGGTGGTTTATCCTGTATTATATGGACACTTACACTTCAAACAACTATAAAATATGTAATTCTCACCTTAAAGGCCGATAACAAAGGCGAAGGAGGAATATTTGCATTGTACACATTGGTGAGGAGGCAAAAGAAATGGTTAGTGATTCCAGCGATGTTAGGCGGAGCAGCATTATTGGCAGATGGTATGATTACACCACCAATTTCTGTTACCTCCGCAGTAGAAGGGCTCAGCAATATTCCTGTATTTAAAGATATTACCACTGGCACCATAGTAATTATTGTGTTGTGTATTCTTACATTGTTGTTTTTTATGCAGCAATTTGGAACAAACTCTATAGGTAAAATGTTTGGCCCAATCATGATCATTTGGTTTGGTATGCTTGCCGTTTTAGGCATGTCGCATATAGCAGATTACTGGCAAATTTTTAAAGCATTTAACCCCTATTGGGCTATAAAATTATTAACGGTTTATCCAAAAGGATTTTGGTTATTGGGAGCCGTTTTTTTATGTACAACTGGTGCAGAAGCGCTTTACAGCGATTTAGGTCATTGTGGTAGGGCAAACATCAGGTATAGCTGGATTGCAGTTAAAATCTGTTTAGTCATTAATTATTTAGGTCAAGGTGCTTACTTGCTAAGTCATAATAATAAAATGATTTTTGCCACCAAAGAACTATTAGAAGCGCATGGGGGTGAATTTGCAAAAGCAAATCCATTGGCACAAGTAATGCAAAATCCTTTTTATAGTTTAATGCCGCATTGGTTTTTAATAGCAGGCGTTATCATTGCAACACTTGCAGCTATTATTGCTAGCCAGGCTTTAATAAGTGGATCTTTTACTTTAATAAGTGAAGCTATTCGCCTAAATCTTTGGCCAAGGATGCAAATAAATTACCCTTCCGAGGCAAAAGGCCAATTGTATATTCCTGGCATCAATACGTTATTATTTATTGGCTGTTGTACCATCGTTCTATATTTTAAAACATCTGGTGCCATGGGTGCAGCTTACGGCTTGGCCATTACTTTGTGTATGCTAGCTACCACCATTTTGGTTTCCAATTTTATGGTATCTAGGCGTATTAACGCAATTTTAATTTATTTATTCTTAGCCGTTTTCCTTACCATCGAAATTGCATTCTTAATAGCCAATTTAGATAAATTTCCGCATGGTGGTTATGTGGCATTGATAGTAGGCGGATTGCTTTTTGTAGTAATGTATATATGGTATAGGGCAAGAAAAATTAAGAACCGTTATGTGGAATTTGTACGGGTAGATGAATATGTACCTAAAATAGAAGAACTAAGCAATGATACCTCCGTACCTAAATATGCAACCCATCTTGTATACCTTACCAGTGCAGATAATCCGAAAGAGATAGAACACAAAATTATTTACAGTATGCTTAGCGGTAAGCCAAAGCGTGCAGATATTTATTGGTTTGTACATGTAGATACCCTCGATGACCCATATACAAGCGAATACTCCGTAACGCATATCATACCAAATGATATTATTCGAGTAGAATT
>JANMGS010000427.1:0-1763 GCA_031374745.1 Ferruginibacter sp.
TAAAAACCATCGTTACACAAAAATCTGTAGAAAGAAATACCATTCAAACAGCCATAGCCAATGCAAGCAGTGAAAGGGAAAAATTTATAGTAGCAGAAAAAGCAAAACTGGCAAATACAGGCACGGTTGCAACACTAGAAACAGAAATAGAAAAGATAATAAAAGAGCAAGCCAAACGTTTTAATATGACGATACAATAAAAATGTACTTGTGTAAGTAGAAATATCGCATTTACTTCCCACTTAGGGTGTATATTTTATAATTTGCTTTTGCTATTTTTACTGGATGAACAAAATAATAAAGCATTTACTGCCCCTTTTTGTCGTACAGTTTTTTACTTGGCTAGCATTATTTTCATTGTGGATATATGCTACCCCCGTAATTACCCGGTATATTTTCTATACCACCGAAACAGAAAGTGTAGCTTTCGAAAATGGAACCATTTGGGTTGGGATTTGTTTTGCATTTTATAGTTTGTTGGCTGCCTTATTAGCATTTTTTCTTCCTAGGTTATTAAATCATTTTTCCAAACAAAAATTACATGCAATTGCTTTATTTGCCGGAGCCATTGGCTTATGCAGTATTTATTTTGTAACCAATAAATACATGTTGCTTATTTCATTTATGTTTATTGGTATTGCTTGGAGTAGCATTTCTACTATTCCTTACAGCATTATTAGTAGTATAGCTCCATCCAATAAAATGACTACCTATTTTGCGGTTTTTAATTTCTCGGTTGTTATACCACAAATAACAGCAGCCTTTTTATTAGGCTATTTGAATAAACATTTTTTTAAAGGAGAAACAATTTTTGTAATAATGGCGGGTGGCTTTAGCATGTTAATTGCTTCTATTACCATGTTTTTTTTAAATGAGTTGGAACCAAATCAAACTTAATATCAAAAAATGATTATCCATATTTCCTTCTCAAAAAAATGATTCGGTACCTGAAACTATCATAAAATAATCCTATTAACAATGCCAAGGCTGCAATGAACAATACATATAAATGCAGCTTATCAAAAAATATTCCGCTCACAACACCTCCTACAAAAAAAGCAACAATAATCGTAAGGCGCAAGATAATGGAAGTAAGCAATCTTGCTTTGGCTTCTTTGCTTTTGTAAAAAAAAAGTTGAGATAATTCTATACCCAAATCGGTAAAAAGGCCCGTAAGGTGGGTTGTGCGCACCATGGAATTTGAAATTTTAGTAACCAATGAATTTTGTAACCCCATTGCAAACAACAAACTACATGCAAGAAAATTTGGATAAGACAAAACCAAGTACTTTCCAAAAATGGCCACCGCCATTAAAATTATAATTTCTATTGTAATCGGTATCACATAAATATACCGTTCGTTCATTCTAATAATAATTTCTGTGAGCAAACTCGAAAAGAAAGAACCTAATAAAAAGAAAAAGATATAAAGAAAATATACAAGCCCTCCCAAAAAATTTAATTTAAAAACTTCGTCTACAAAAAATGCAAAATGGCCAGTCACATTGGTTGTTAGCCGTTGTATACTTAAAAATCCAGCAACGTTTACAATGCCTGCTACAAACGACAAGAAAGATGCAATCCTTAAGTTATGCTTTGCATTTCGTGTTTTACCTTGGTGCCTAAACATGTTGCACTTTTAGAACAAAAGTACATGTTAATTCTTTGTAAGCACAATCCTTCCCCTATCTGCCTTGTAAATTTCGTCGAAGTAATTTACAATAGCATTATATTCGCTTTTAGGAAAACGCCCTTCGTTTCTC
>JANMGS010000516.1:0-2454 GCA_031374745.1 Ferruginibacter sp.
CCTGATTTGGATGAAGCTGCACAGAAAAAAATAAGACAAAGGGTGCATCTACTTGTTGCATTTGTTTTCTTATTATTTGTGCTTATGTTTTATGCCATAGATAATCCAAGTATGATTGGCGTTATTTTAAAAGTAGCTGCGTACACTTATGGACCCCTATTGGGATTATTTACTTTCGGCATTTTAACCAAACGAAGTGTGCAGGATAATTTCGTACCCTTTATTTGTATAGCCGCACCATTGATATGTTTTTTTGTAGATAAATACCAAGATAGTCTGTTTCCAGGATTTAAAATAGGATCGGAATTACTGCTGCTTAATGGATTTATTACCTTTATGGGCTTGTTAATTATTTCAAAAAAATCAAATAAGCAAGTAGCATAAAAATGGACATTGTACATCCAATTGCAGAAAAATATATAGAGCGGTTTTCATCGCCCCATGAAGTATTGTTACAACCAATATTAACGGAAACCTATGCTACACACCCGCATGCTCATATGTTAAGCGGCTCTGTACAAGGAAAGTTTTTGCAAATGATTAGCCATATGCTTAAACCGCTCAAAGTACTGGAAATAGGGACATTTACCGGCTTCAGTGCTTTGTGTTTGGCTGTAGGTTTGCAAAACGGGGGCATACTTCATACAATAGAATTAAGGGAAGAAGATGCCGCTGTTTCTCAAAGAAATTTTGATAAAAGTGAGTATGCGCACCAAATAAAATTACACATAGGAAATGCCAAAGAAATTATCCCTTCGCTAGATGAAGCGTGGGATTTCATTTTTATTGATGCAGACAAAACTAGTTATTTTGAATATTACGAATTAACTTTGCCAGCATTAAAAAAGGGTGGCTTTATTTTGGCAGACAATGTACTTTTTCATGGGCAAGTATTGGAAGATACAATTAGCGGTAAAAATGCAATGGCCATCCATGCGTTTAATGAGCATGTTGCAAACGACCCAAGAACAGAACAAGTAATACTTTCCGTAAGAGACGGATTATCTTTAATAAGAAAAATATAGTATGAGGAAACTGACCATTACAGCAATCGTAATTTTTTTATCTAATGTTATTTTTGCACAAAGAATATCGGTGGAAGAATATATAAGCACCTATAAAAATATTGCCATAGAAGAAATGAAGCGATCTGGTATTCCCGCATCTGTAACGCTTGCACAAGGGATTTTGGAAACCGAAAATGGTAACAGCGATTTAGTAAAAAGATCAAATAATCACTTTGGTATTAAATGCAAAAGTACTTGGACAGGGGAAAGTGTAAAACACACCGATGATGCCCCCAATGAGTGCTTCAGAAAGTATGCTAGGCCAGAAGATAGTTACAAAGACCACAGCGATTATTTAAAAACATCTCCCAGATATGCTTCACTTTTTCAATTAGATCCATCAGACTATAAAGGCTGGGCTTATGGTTTAAAACGAGCAGGATATGCTACCAATCCAAAGTACCCGCAAATCGTTATCTCTAATATTGAAAAATATAATTTACAGCAATACGATAATGGGATTCTGGGGAATGAATCACTTGCCGCTACAACAGCAAACGTTATTGCAACGCCTGTTATACAAGTATCTATGCCTGTAACTTCTTTTGAAGACAATGCCTTGGTAAAAGCCATAAATAATAAAACAAAGTTTAATGGATTAAAAGCAATATTTGCAAGCAAAGGCACTTCATTGCTTGCTATAGCAACGGCGGCTAGTATTGATCTTTCAAAATTGCTGGATATAAATGACCTTACAAATGATGGGCTTTTAAAGGAAGACCAAATTATTTATTTAGAAAAGAAGAATAAACAGGGTAACAGAGATTCTTATACAACTTTACGAAAAGAAAGTTTGTATGATGTATCTCAAAATAATGGGGTACAACTTAAAACACTTATGAGTTTAAATAATCTTAAGGCAAATGAAGTTTTAAAAAGCGGTGTTTCCATTGCACTTCGTTAAAATTATTTTTGTTTATCAATAATTCATTATGTCAATCATTCAAATAAAAGATAAAAAATTTACCCCTTATCTTACCGTTCAACAGATAAAAGAGCAAGTAGATAGGCTTGCAAAAGAAATAAATACAGATTACGAAGGAAAACGGCCTCTTTTTATAGCAATTCTCAATGGGTCATTTATGTTTGCCTCCGATCTTTTTAAGGAGCTTTCTATAGAATGTGAAATTTGTTTTATAAAATTAGCTTCTTATAAAGGTACAAAAAGTACTGGGCAGGTCATTACTTCCATAGGTTTAGATGCAACACTTAAAGAAAGACATGTTATTATTATTGAAGATATAGTAGATACAGGTAAGACCTTAAATGAGTTTTTACCGCAGTTATGGGATCAGCAACCAGCGTCGTTGAAAATAGCTGCTTTACTGCACAAGCCAGATTCTTTGGCTTTTCCCATAAAAATTGATTACCTTGGGTTTAATGTACC
>JANMGS010000530.1:0-7126 GCA_031374745.1 Ferruginibacter sp.
CCATTGCAGCCATTCCTGCAATTTGGTTCATACCAGATGCAAAACCCTTTGCATTAAACCAAAAATGTGCATCGCCTTTTTCTGCCATTAACTCCGAAAACTTTTCACTTTTTGCCATGCTTTTATCTTCACTTAAAGCCAGCAATTGTGCTGTTACGGTACTCATATCTTTTCCCGCTTGGGTTGGGTTGCTGTCACCCGTAGTATCTATAGCATTGGGCAACTGCATATAATTAAAATCGCCCGTTTCCATTGTTGCAACAAATCTTTCTTTGTTGTAAGCAATACTGCTTTTATCGTCTGTAAGATAAGTGTAACCATCTTTGGTAGTTTCTTTACCGGTTTTATTGGTTTCTGCCAGCATTTTTTTAAACTTTGCTTCATCCGTTATAGCGCCTTGCACACCAGAGTAGCTGCCAGTAGAATCTTTTACCATAAATATCATCAAATCTCCCTTCATATTCACACCACTGTTTTCGGGGTTGTCTAACATTGTTTTTGCAAAGGCAGATTTTGTTGTGTCTTTGTACAATTCTTTAAACCATTCGTTTTGTTTTATATCTTCCCAAGATAGTTTGCTGGTAAGTGATTCTCCATTTACATGAAGTACCGCTCCTGCGGTTTCGGGAATATAACGACCTTGTGTATTTTCCTTTTTGCTTTTGCAAGAAGAAAATAAGAGTACCGCTACCAAGGCTGCAGCTGATAGAGAGAATAAACGCTTTTGCATAATGTTGATTTTTTATTTAATACTTATAACTATGTTTTAGTAACCTTTATTTATTTTTTATCTTTTAAATAATTTGTTAATGCATCAAAAGAGATTTCTTGTTGCTCACCTTTTTTTAAATCTTTTACCATACATGTTTTGTTTTCCATTTCTTTTGTGCCTATAATGATAGCAAAAGGAATATTCTTTTTATCGGCATATTTAAACTGCTTGTCCAGTTTCAACTTTTCGGGATATAAGTCACAAGCAATATTATTGTCTCGTAATGTATTCATCAATTGCAATGCGGTATTGGTTTCTGCAACACCAAGGTTAAAGAAAATAGCTTTTGTTTTAGTGGCTATGCTATCTGGAAACAAGTTCATTTCTTCCATCACATCATATATCCTATCTATACCAAAACTAACTCCTACACCAGGTATGCCCGGCACGCCAAACAAACCAGTTAAATCATCGTACCTGCCACCACCACCTATGCTTCCCATTTTTACTTGCGCTGGCGCTTTTGCTTCAAAAATAATTCCTGTATAATAGTTTAATCCACGAGCTAGTGTAAGATCTACCGATAAATTGATATTACCTGCATTGGTCATTACGAATTTTAATTCTTCAATGCCAGCTTTGCCCATTTCGCTATTAGCAAACAACACTTCTATTGCAGCTATTTTATCGTTGTTGCTTCCATCTATATTCAAATATTTTTCAATGATAGCAATATTTGTTTCATTTAAACCACGCCCAGCCAATTCTTCTTTTACTTTTTCAATTCCAATTTTATCAAGTTTGTCAATAGCAATGGTTATATCCATCATTTTATCTTCCCCACCTGCTATTGCTGCCAATGCCGCCAATACTTTTCTACTATTTATTTTTAGCTCATAATCTTGCAGCCCAAGTTGTACGAATGAGCGGTGGTAAATGTTACAAAGTTCCACTTCGTTTATGAGTGATGTACTACCTACCACATCTGCATCGCATTGTGTAAACTCTCGGTATCGCCCTCGCTGTGGCCTATCTGCCCGCCAAACAGGTTGCATTTGGTAGCGCTTGTATGGCATGGTAAGCGTATTTGCATTCATTGCTACAAAACGTGCAAACGGAATGGTAAGATCATATTTTAATGCACGGCTTGTAATATCTGCACTGCTCTTGCCTTCAATAGCTTTAGCAAAACCGGCTTTGGTCTTCTCTATATTTTTATCTTCATTAATACCATTGTTCAATATTTTAAAAATGAGTTTATCCCCTTCTTCGCCATATTTACCCATCAGGGTTTCTAGGTTTTCCATGGCGGGAGTTTCCAATGGCTCAAAGCCATATAGCTCAAATACAGAACGTATTGTATTAAGTATAAAATTTCTTTTATATACCGTGGCGGCTACAAAATCTCGGGTGCCTTGCGGTAAACTTGGTTTGGTCATGTTGTTTTTAATTTCTTTTGCCACGAATGGCACTAATGTTCACGAATAATCCTTTCTATTGGGACTATTCTTTTTTATTTCTGGCTAGCTAATTTATTTTCGTTTAAGCCAAATCTGAAGCCACGAATGGCACGAATGTACACGAATAATATTTTCTACTTGGGCTATTCGTAGCAACTATTCTTTATCATTGTAGTTCATGGCTAATGATATTCTTATTCGCCATAACAAATTTTTCAATAATTGCCTCGCAAGTTTTGTCTATCAAATGATATACTTTCACATATCCATCTTCGTTGCCATACCATGGGTCGGGCACATCTTCATTTTTATCTGCATGCAACTCGTTCAAAAAATAATCTACTTTATTTGCATCAAATTTATTTCCGGCTATTCTTTTCACATCGTCCATCACATTTTTGGCCATTACATATATCTTATCAAATTCATCAAAATCTGTTGCAAAAAATTGCCTTGATATTTGTTTGCTAATATCCACTCCATTTTCATTTGCCACTTTTTGGCTAAGCTTATGCGGTGCTTCGCCCACATGAAAACCATTTGTACCAGCGCTTTCTACTGTCCAATCTAAATGACGAAGCGCTACTTTATGTTGTAAAATACCTTCTGCCAATGGGCTTCTGCATATATTTCCTAGGCAAACCATCAAAATCTTCATGCCGTAAAGATAATTATGATATGTATTAATACTTGTCTTTGTTTTTATAAACGGAAAATTGGGCGGGTTTTGTGGTAGGTCTTGTGTTCTCCCGCTAATTGCTCAGATTATACAAATGTTGATGGAAATGGCTCTCAGATTACTCAGATTAGAAAGATGTTAATGAGTTTGGCTCGATGATTACTCGGATTAAGCAGATATTGATGGAATTGGCTCTCAGATTTTTCGGATTAGACGGATTGTATTCTTACTCAAAATAATACATTTTGGGAAGCTTGTTTTGCCTTTTATTACAACGGATTTAGAGCTTGACTAAAAAGAAAAATCATTACTTTTAAGCAAAATACATTTTATGGAATCAAATGGAGCCGGCGGTACTTCGGGTGGCAGTGTAAGATTTGTTATGGGCATTGCTCTATTTGTAGTGGGCTTGTACTTACTGCTTAAAAATATTTATGTGCAAAACAGCTTTGGTTTTGGCAATGCCATGTTTGGTTTGGGTGGTTTTAATATTACTTCAGGTATGTTGCTTATTCCATTTTTTATTGGCATTGTACTGCTATTTTTCAATTACAAAAACATTATTGGCTGGGTGCTGGCCATTAGTGCCGTTGGGTTGCTCATTGTAGGTGTTATTACCAGCATTCATTTTACGCTAGCGGGCATGTCGGCTTTTGATATATTGATGATATTGGTGATGGTAGCCGGAGGATTGGGGTTGTTTTTGAGTTCGTTTAGGAATTATGGGAGGGGGTGATTGAATTTTCAATCCAATATATTACAACTAAACTATGAAGAATTTTGGCAATAAATGGGCAAAAATGGATACTAGTAAATTTTTGTTTGCAGGCTGCTTAGCTATTATTATTGGTATTGCTTTAATATTCCTAGAAAGTACAAAACCAACTATAAACAATGAAAGAGACTTAGATTTTGTATCTGGTACTTTTTATGATTATCATTGGACAAAATATAAGAAAGGGTCTTCATTAACTTTTAGGCTTAAAGATTATGATAACAACTTTAAAATTAAAGCTGACTTTTTTCAAATCTTAAAGCAACCAGAGTTTACTGCTATCTCAATGGGCGAAAAAATTAGAATTGGGATACCAAAAGGTTTTAAAAAGTACCTAAATACAGATAAAGATCCTTTCTTTGTTTA
Source organism: Ferruginibacter sp. (assembly GCA_031374745.1). Classification (GTDB taxonomy): domain Bacteria; phylum Bacteroidota; class Bacteroidia; order Chitinophagales; family Chitinophagaceae; genus Ferruginibacter. The sequence goes on from JANMGS010000530.1 coordinate 3,993, forward strand.
TTCAATCTCAAACGAAAAAGAAAACTATTTAGATTATAAAGAAGTAATAAAAAAACACAATGATTATTTAATGAAGATTTTCGCATTTATACTTATTCTTTCGGGCATTATTCTCTTAAATATACGATTCAAATCTAAACTTTCAGCTTCCTAATAAATAAAAATACTACGAACCACCGCTTCAATAAAAGTTGCCCGCAGGGCTCCTCTGGAGGAAAAATATCTGCCGCTGAAGGGCTCCCAACATAAATGTACGGGACAAGTGGCGGATAGAAGCGGTAGCCCACAGCGAAGTACAGCAAGGACTTCGAGCGGATAGCCACAATTCTGCGGGACTCAACAAGATTTTTTAGCCGACAGCCCAAAAATGTTTTTTCTTTTGCCGGCAACACGGGAAGGAAAATGTGTCGCATTTGGTGCCCTTTACAATCAACTAATAACCCAATCAACTATTCAACCCTTCAAACAATTTTAAACAATTTTAAACCCTTTCCTGACACAACTCCACCAACACCCCATTCGTACCCCTTGGATGCAAAAAACAAACAAGTTTATTATCGGCACCTAATTTTGGCTTATCATTGAGTAATATAAAACCTTCGGCCTGCAAGCGAACCATTTCGGCTTCAATATTGGCTACCTCAAAGGCAATATGGTGTATTCCTTCGCCCTTTCGCTCTATAAATTTGGCAATTACGCCATCGGCAGTGGCACTTTCCAGCAATTCTATTTTGGAATCGCCTATTTGAAAAAAGGCCGTATTTACCGCTTCGGATTCTACAGTTTCTGTCTTATAGCACTGACTATTGAGCAGTTTTTCAAACAATGGAATAGAAATTGATAACTCTTTTACGGCAATTCCTATATGTTCGGGCTTTAGCATAGTTTTATTTTTCTGTATTTAGCAAATCTAAAGTAAACCGTTTGTAGTAAATTTGCTGAATAAATTATATAAAGATAGATGTTAAAATTACCGATTTACTTAGATAATAATGCAACTACTCCTATGGACCCGAGGGTTTTGGAGGCAATGACCCCTTATTTTTTGGAAGATTATGGCAATGCGGCCAGCCGTAACCATCCATTTGGTTGGAAAGCGGAAGAAGCGGTAGATTATGCCCGTGAGCAAGTGGCTAAACTGATAGGTGCCGACCCGAAAGAAATTATTTTTACCAGCGGTGCTACAGAAGGCGATAACCTTGGTATAAAAGGTGTTTTTGAAATGTATGCTCAAAAAGGCAATCATATCATAACTGCTACTACGGAACATAAAGCGGTGCTAGATACTTGTAAACATATAGAAAAACTTGGTGGAGAAGTTACTTATTTGAAAGTGCAAGCAGATGGTTTGATAGACTTGAAAGAATTGGAAGCGGCTATAAAGCCTACTACCATTTTGATTTCTATCATGTGGGCAAACAACGAAATAGGAACTGTAATGCCAGTAAGAGAAATAAGTGCTATTGCAAAAAAGCATGGTGTGCTATTTTTTACAGATGCTACACAAGCTGTAGGCAAAATACCAGTAGATGTAAACAAAGACGGCATTGACATAATGGCTTTTACCGCACATAAAATGTACGGACCCAAAGGGGTAGGTGCATTGTATGTACGCCGCAAAAACCCTCGTGTAAAAGTAACTGCCCAAATGGACGGTGGCGGCCACGAGCGTGGAATGCGCAGTGGAACTTTGAATGTACCTGGTATAGTAGGCATGGGCAAGGCTTGCGAAATTTGCATGCTGGATATGGAAGCAGATACAAAACGCATCAGTAAAATGAGGGATAGATTGGAAAGCCAATTGATGTTATTGGAAGAAGCATACATAAATGGAAGTACCGCTCACCGTTTGCCTCATGTAACCAATATATCTTTTAAACATGTGGAGGGCGAAGGATTGCTTATGGGTTTCAATAAAAACATTGCATTAAGTTCTGGTTCTGCTTGTACATCTGCATCATTGGAACCGTCTTATGTTTTAAAAGCGCTTGGCTTGGGCGATGATTTGGCACATAGTTCTCTTCGTTTTGGTCTTGGTAGATTTACAACCGATGAACAAATAGATTATACCATAAAGGCAATAAGTGAGACTGTAATTAAGTTAAGAGAAATGAGCCCGCTATGGGAAATGTATAAAGAAGGAATAGATTTGAATAGCATTGAGTGGGCAGCACACTAAAAAATATGCAAATTTGCAAATGGGAAAATATGCAAATGTTGGTAGCGAATATTAAAAAGTAATAAATAAAAATAATAAAATAACAAACTTAAGCAATTTGCAAATTTGCAAATTGTCACATTTTCAAATTTTTTCATCATGGCATACTCAGAAAAATTAATAGACCATTATCAAAATCCTAAAAATGTAGGAACACTTGATAAATCAGATAAAACAGTAGGTACTGGCCTAGTAGGTGCTCCAGAATGTGGAGACGTAATGCGTTTGCAAATACAAGTAGATGATGCTACAGGTATTATTACTGATGCAAAATTTAAAACATTTGGTTGTGGGTCGGCAATAGCATCTTCGTCGCTAGCAACAGAGTGGCTAAAAGGTAAAAGCATTGCAGAAGCAATTACAGTAGATAATATGGATTTTGTAGAGGAATTAAACTTGCCTCCTGTAAAAATCCATTGCTCTGTATTGGCAGAAGATGCTATAAAAGCAGCTATAAACGATTACCGTGCAAAGAATGGTATGGAGTTGTTTAAGTTTGAGGAGAGCGTGGTGCATTAGGAAGCCCCCTAAATCCCCCGAAGGGGGACTTACAACGCTACAATATAAGCCTCCCCAAACCCCTCCGAAGGAGGGGCTTACAACACTACAATAATTTATTATTCTTTTATAGAATGGAAGAAAAATAGGTCAATTAATATGATAGATTCATCAACATTACAAACTTCGAAAGTCCCTCCTTCGGAGGGATTTAGGGAGGCTCCTGATAATTCAATTTACATTTCCGATAAAGCAAAGCAAAAAGTGCTTAGCTTGATGCAGGAAAGCGGCGTGGCAGATGATGCTTCATACTTCCTTCGTGTGGGTGTGGTAGGTGGTGGTTGTAGTGGGCTTAGTTATAAAATGGATTTTGATAACGAAGTAAAACCAATGGACCAAGTGTTTGAAGACAAGGGTG
>JANMGS010000533.1:0-2018 GCA_031374745.1 Ferruginibacter sp.
GAAATATTGTCTGCAATTTCATGAATAATGCCATCAATATTTCAAAAGAAAATATAGAAGAAATAACGGGCAACGATTTACATGTAAGCATTGGCTGGATGGATATCTTTTCAGACTTTGCAGAACCGGGCAACGAACAAAGGGAAACACTTGTAACGGGTGCAAATGCCGCCGCCGCTGGTGGATTTACCGATATTATGCTCGTGCCAGATACCAATCCAGTAGTAGATTGTAAGGCGCAAGTGGAATTTTTGATTCAGCGCTCAAAAGAACTTCCTATAAATATTTACCCAATAGGGGCAGTAACCAAAGATACAGCTGGTGCAGCGCTTACCGAAATGTACGACATGCACCAAAGTGGGGCTGTAGCATTTGGCGATGGTAAAAAATCTATACAACAATCTGGTATATTATTAAAAGCCCTGCAATATGTAGCTGCAAAAGATGCTGTTATTATTCAACTGGCAGATGATAAAAGCATAAGCGAAGGTGGGTTGATGAACGAAGGCATTAGTAGCACTAGGCTCGGATTGCCAGGAAAACCTGCCATTGCAGAAGAATTGATGATTGCCCGAGATATTTCTTTACTTGCTTATACCAATTCTAAACTTCACATAACGGGTGTTTCTACAAAAAAAGGTATAGAACTAATAGCTGCTGCTAAGAAAGAAGGTCTGCAGATAACTTGTTCTGTGGCTCCCTATCATCTGGTATTTAATGATGAAGATTTGAGTGGCTATGATACCAATTTAAAAGTAAACCCTCCTTTGCGTACAAGTGCAGATGTGCAAGCACTGCAGCAGGCCTTACGGGATGGCAACATTGATTGCATAGCCAGCCACCACAGCCCACAAAACTGGGACGATAAAACCTGCGAATTTGAATATGCAAAAAGTGGTATGATAACTTTGCAAACGCTTTTCGGTTCCGTAAATGGAATAATGAACGATACCGATATGTTAGTAAAAGTGCTTACAGAAAACAATAGGAATATATTTGATATTGCAAAACCTACTATTGAGGAAGGCAGTAAAGCTTGTTTAACTATATTTGAACCCAATACAGCATTCGTGTTTGAGGAAAAGATGATTGTATCAAAATCTAAAAACAGTGCATTTGTAGGAACGAAGATGAAAGGCAAAGTTGTGGGGATAATAAATAAGGATATTATGGTATTGAATAAATGATGTATTGAATAAAAAATGAATTGAATATTGAAGCCTTTCGTAAACCTATAAGGTCTTATTACAGGCTATAAAAATGAGAAGACACTGATAAGACCTTATAGGTTTTTGGAAGAATTTTAACTCCAAAAAAAATGAAAAACATTTCAGCAAAATACATAGGATTATTAACAGGTGGTTTGATGGTAGCCGTTTCTTTAATAATGTTCTATCAATTTCATTTTCCAGATACGGGAGTGATAAAGTATGTGTGCTATTCCATTTATACGATTGGTATAACCTATACTTTATATAAATTTAAAGACAATGGTACAGAAGAAAAAGAATTTAAAAACTATTTTTCTGAAGGTTTTAAAACATTTGTGGTAGTGGTGCTAATAATGTCACTATTTACCTTTATCTTTTACAAACTGAATCCACAAATATTAGAAAATACATTGGCAGAAATAAATAAATACAATGCACAAGATCGCAACAAAACACCTGCTGAAGTTTTGGAGAATAGTAACAAATTAAGAAGTATTTTTATGCCAATGACAGTGGCAACAAATACCATCATGTATTTAATAATAGGAGCTTTGGTTACTTTGATTGGCGCAGGGTTATTATCACAGAAAAAAAGTGCATAAAGATTTGTGCAATATTTCAGAAAAAGATAAACAATGCTATGCCGCACGAGTGACTAACACAACAATGTTGATACCGCTTTGCTGCGGGACTATTTCTTTGTTTGGACAATAAAATTAAAAAATGGATTTATCAATTGTAATACCACTGTATAACGAAGACGAATCTCTCCCTCACCTGATGGAGTGGATAGAGCGTGTAATGCTT
>JANMGS010000548.1:0-1841 GCA_031374745.1 Ferruginibacter sp.
ATAGTAACAGTAATTTTTAATAGGGTGGAGCGGAGTTTTATGGATACGGTGTAGACTTGAACCACAAAGGCACAAAAGTAAGAAGAAACACAAAGAATACTATTGCTGCAAAAGCATCAGTGAAAATCAACAATAATCTGTGAGCCGAAATTGAAATACAACAAACAGATATCAGCCTTGAACCACAAAGGCACAGAACAAGAAGAAACACAAAGAACACCATTGCTGCAAAATCATCTGTGAAAATCAAAAATAATCTGTGAGCCGAAATTGAAATACAACAAACACATATCAGCCTTGAACCACAAAGGCACAAAAGCAAGAAGAAACACAAAGAACAGTATTGCTGCAAAAGCATTAGTGAAAATCAAAAATAATCTGTGAGCCGAAATTGAAATACGACAAACATATATCAGCCGTAATAGACGACGGCGCACAAATTGGAGATGAAACCAACATTTGGCACTTTTCCCAAATCATGCCTGGTTGTGTAATTGGCGAGCGCTGCAATATTGGGCAGAATATATTGATGATGCCCGGTGTAGTATTTGGTAATAATGTGAAAGTGCAGAACAATGTTTCTATATGCAACGGCGTTATATGTGAAGACGATGTTTTTTTGGGACCTTCGATGGTATGTAGGTATATAATAAACTGCTGTAAAGCCATTGTAAGAAAAGATGAATACCGGCACCATTGTAAGAAAGGGAACTGGTGAAGGGGTTGAATTTAATTGGAAGTTGGCTGTAAATGTGTAGCCTAAAGAAATAAGTTATTTATAAAATACTCAGTAAAGAAATAGTTATTAAATTATTAAAAACTATCTCAATACACAATACTAAGTACACAATACTATGTCCACTGTAATAAAAGTAGAAAATATATCTAAGCAATACCGCCTCGGCGATGTGGGCACGGGTGCGCTTGCGCATGATGTAAACAAGTGGTGGCATAAAGTGCGTGGCAAAGAAAATCCTTATTTAAAAATTGGTGAAACAAATGACCGTGCCAGCAAAGGCGAAAGTGATTATGTATGGGCACTAAAAGATATTAATTTTGAAGTAAAGCAAGGCGAAGTGTTGGGTATTATTGGCCGCAACGGTGCAGGCAAAAGTACACTCCTTAAAATCTTAAGTAAAACCACCACACCAACAACTGGCAGTATAAAAATAAAAGGACGCATAGCAAGTCTATTAGAAGTAGGCACAGGTTTTCACCCAGAGCTTAGCGGGCGTGATAATATTTTTTTAAACGGCGCCATACTTGGTATGACCAAGCGGGAGATAAAGAGCAAGTTTGATGAAATAGTTGACTTTGCAGGCGTGGAGCGCTACATAGATACACCCGTAAAGCGCTACAGCAGCGGAATGTATGTTCGCCTAGCCTTTGGCGTCGCCGCCCATTTAGAACCCGAAATTTTAATTGTAGATGAAGTGCTTGCGGTAGGTGATGTAGAGTTTCAAAAAAAGGCTTTGGGGAAGATGAAGGAAGTGAGTGAGAAGGGTGGGAGGACGGTGTTGTTTGTGAGTCATAATATGGCAGCTTTAAAGAGGATATGTAATACAGGTATTATCATTAAAGATGGATTACTTATAGATAGCGGAACTATTGATGATGTTGTAAGTGATTATCTGAATGAAAAGGGAAATTTGAATTTATCAGAAATAAATTTTGTTTCAAAGGATGTAAGACTTAAAATAAACACTATTAGGGTAAATGGAAATACTACTAATTTTTTGGAGTTGGATAAAAATGCATTAATTGAAATATGTATCGAAGGAGAAGTCGGAGAGAACATCCCCATTAATCTAGAAGCACGACTTTTTAATAATGAATATTTG
>JANMGS010000574.1:0-13656 GCA_031374745.1 Ferruginibacter sp.
TAAAATGCTTCATCGTGCTCCCATACACGACGGTTGGTGGTGTAACATACGCCTGTCCAATAATCTTTTTGGTAATCTCTGATGGTGGTAGATATCGCTTTTTGCAAAGCAAATGCAGGAAGCGCAGGTACTTCTGGCGGAAAATAATCATTGCTAGTACCCTCGCCTCTAATTGCTGCTATGGGAAGAATCAAATCGCCTATTTTATTTCGCTTTTTCAATCCACCACATTTACCTAAAAACAACACGGCTTTTGGATGTATGGCAGTAAGTAAATCCATTACAGTAGCTGCACCCGGACTCCCCATTCCAAAATTTATAATGGTAATATTATTGGCAGTTGCGCACTGCATAGGTCTATCTTTACCAATAATTTCTACATTATTCCATTGGGCAAACATGGTTACATAATTGCTAAAATTGGTAAGCAATATATACTCACCAAATCCTTTTAACTCTTGTCCGGTGTACCTTGGCAACCAGTTTTCTACTATATCTTCTTTTGTTTTCATAATTTTCTTATTCAGTTAAAAATACGAAAATTGTTTTAAAATGATTATTTTTCTGGAAAGCCTAATAAAAAATCAACTTGTTCTGAGTAGGAACATTTGGTAAAATGTAGAAGCTGTTTGTGTAAATAATTTTATTTTTTTTTACCCCAGAGAACCAGAGGGTAAGGAGGATACGCAGAGCGTCTTTCTACTCAGCGATATCTCTTTGTCTCATTTTCTCTGCGGTAAAATTAGATGAACAACCTAGATAGTAATGGTACTATTTATTGCAAAGAGATTAGTAATTAAAAAATAATAAAACCCTCTTTCATTTTGTTTTTATAATTTACAGCATGCAATTGCAAGAAAACTTTTCCTTAAAAAGCTACAATAGTTTTGGTATAGATGTGAGAGCGAAATATTTTTCTCGATTTACTACACAAGATGAATTGGCTGATATTTTAGATAGAAAAATAAAAACCCAGTTAATTTTAGGTGGAGGTAGTAATATACTTTTTACCAAAAACTATGATGGGTTGGTTTTGAAAAACGAAATAAGTGGCATAGAAAAAATAAACGAAGACGAAAACCATGTGTATGTAAAAGCGGGTGCCGGTGTGGGTTGGCATCCTTTTGTACTTTATTGCATAGAACATAATTATGCGGGTGCCGAAAACTTATCGCTCATACCTGGCAGTGTGGGAGCATCGCCCATGCAAAACATAGGCGCTTATGGGGTAGAAATAAAGGATATTTTTCATACATTGGAAGCCTATCATATTGAAGATAAAAAATTGGTGCATTTCTCTAAAACTGATTGCGAATTTGGTTATAGGGAGAGTATTTTTAAAAACCATTACAAAAACCAATTTGTAATTACAAGTGTAACATTTCGGTTAAATAAAATACCCGTTTTCAATACATCCTACGGGGCAATAGAGACAGAGCTGCAAAAAATGGGTGTAGCATCTCCTAGTATAAAAGCCATATCAGATGCCGTAATAAAAATCAGACAAAGCAAATTACCCGATCCAGCTGTTATTGGCAATGCGGGTAGTTTTTTTAAAAACCCAACCATACCAAACGAACAATTTCTTGCATTGAAAAATGAATTTCCATTAATCGTTGGATACCCTGCAGGCGAAAACCAAACCAAACTTGCAGCAGGCTGGCTTATAGAGCAATGCGGCTGGAAGGGTTACAGAAAGGGCGATGCCGGCTGCCACGAAAAACAAGCATTGGTATTGGTAAACCATGGCCATGCATCGGGAGAAGAAATTTTACTTTTGAGTGAAAAAATTATTGCATCGGTTAAGTTGCAATTTGGGGTGGAGTTGAGTAGGGAAGTGAATATTATTTGATTAGTATTTCCGCATAATTATTAAACATCTCCAAAAATTACTCGCAAACGGAATAGATTCTTTTCGAACATTCAAGCTTTAATGTCTTGCTAGTTATAGAAGTTTTACCAGAGCCATTTGGACCAGCAATAATAATGAGTGTAGGTTTTTTCATGAATATTTCAATTTGAACCTTTCCTTGGCCCCTATAACTTGCTGCTTTATTTTTTCTGAAATACAAGATTGGCTTTTTCTGCTTTCTCTCTTACCTCTTTTGTCACTTCTTTCATAAGCAAAGCCAATTCTTCATCTGTGGGCTCTCTATCATTGTCAAGCAAAATATTTTTTGTTGTTTGCATTATTTGGTTTCCGTTTTTGTAGAAGGAGTGGTATTATTTTCTGTTTTGCAAAATAAAAGAAAAATGCCTTTTTACATTATTTGAGAATCCTACAGATTAAATTACTGAAATTAAATCCTCTAATTAAAAAAAATCTTTGTGAATACACAATTAAACTTTAAGTTTGTATTACAAAGCCCCCTTATCTATAATTTTATCCATTACTTCCCTTATTCTTTGTAAGCCACTTGCATTTAATTAATGCTAAAATATTTGTATTAAACTGACTTTATAAATCTATAGCTATGTTTAGGAATTTGAAAAAAAATTGCTTGTTGTTTGTTTGTTTTTTTCAAATGGCAATTGTTTGCAATGCCCAACAAATTTCTGGAAATGTTTTTATTGATAAAGATGGTTCAACAGACAATAATATCAATACATCTGCTGCTGCAAATAACCCGGCAACTAATATTAATGGAACCTTATTCGCAAATCTTTTAAATGGTTCTAATTTGGCAGTGGCCACCGTTATGATTAATGCGAGTGGTTCATATTCCTTTAATAATATTCCCTTAGGTGCTTATAGGGTGCAGCTTTCCACGGCTTCCAACGTAGGTACATATGCTAATCCTGCTCTAGCACCAGCTGTTATATTGCCTACAGGTTGGGTAAATACTGGAGAAAATATTGGTAATACAAATGGTAATGATGGTTCTGTAAATGGTATATCATCTATCATCAATATTGCTGTAGGAAGTATGGTTACAGACGTAAATTTTGGTATTGAGCGTTTGCCAGAAACGGCGAATATTAACCTTTTTATTTTACCTCCTGTTAATGAACAAATTATACCATTAAACAATGCATATGACTTTATGGTGTGGTCTGGTCCATATCCAAATGGATTTTATTATTCAAGAGCATTTTTAGGAAATGATGCTGAAGACATGCCTATTGTTGGTGAATTAACAGGAAAAACGATCCGTATAGATACTTTAATAAATTCTTTGACTCCATATCCACCTTATTATATTGCTCAATTTGATTTATTGTATTCGGGTGTTTTAGTTACAGCAGGGCAAGTTATTGCCTCTTATAACCCAGCGTTAATGCGGATTAGATGTTTAACAAATTACAATTTAATTGATTGGGGAGGGGATTTTCAATTCAAATATTCTTACATAGATGCAGCAGGTAAAGCAGATCCTACACCAGCGACTTTTAGAATTTTATTTCCTGTAGCTGGTCCACTGCCAATAAGTTTATCTGATTTTAGTGTATCAAAAAGTAATTGTAATGCCCATTTAAATTGGAAAACAGTTTCAGAAATAAATGCTGATAAATTTGAAATAGAATATAACAATACTGGTAATGCTATATTTAAAGTATTGGGCGAAAAAATGGCTGTTGGTAATAGTTCAACTTTTACAAGTTATCAATTCAATTACGCCATGCAATCTGGTAAGGATTATTTCTTTCGGTTAAAAATGTATCAAAAAGATGGAAGTTTTACATACAGTGAAATTAAAAAATTGAGCTGCACAAACACTAATACGGACATTAGTATTCTGCCAAATCGAACATCAAGCCTATTTCATATAACTGGAATGAATACAGGAAAAAATGTTTTGGCTATTTTTAGTGCAGAAGGAAAGCTATTAAAAACACTCACCGTTTTAAATAATAAAGACATTGATATTACAAATTTGCAAAGAGGTGTTTACATTTTAAAAATTATGAATGAAAACGGAGTTGTTTCTACAGGTAAAATATTAAAAGATTAGGATAATACACAAAGAAGCCCCGCATTTCTACGAGGCTTCTTCAATGAAATTAAAAATTATCTTCTCTCCCTTGGTGGGCCATAGGTTCTTTTTCTTTCTCTTCCACCAGCAGATCCTACTTCTCTTGTGCCTCTACCTTCACCTTCATCATTTGGACGTTTAAAACCACCATCCGCTTCGTTCATACGCACGGTACGGTTGTTGTAACGTTTGCCATCCAACGATTTTATCATTTGGCTTGCACTAGCGCTATCGCATTCTATCCATGTGTTCATGTCACGTATGTCAATTTTACCAAGCGATTCTTTGCTTAAGTTACTTTCGTCTAACACGAATTGCAACATACTTGCTTTGTAAAAACCATCTTTAGTACCAAGGTTCACAAACAACCTCGTATAGCCATTGTCTCTCCTATTAAATGTTCTTTCGTTTCTGCTACCTTCTCTGTTACTAGAAGCTCTGTCGCCACCACGATCGTTGTTTATTACCCTTCTACCAGCATCTTTTGCATTTAAGTCTTCGGCATTTTGGTAGTATTTTAAGAAATGGTCAAACTCCAATGCTGCCACTCTTTGCAATACTTCTTCTTTGGTTACGTTTTCAAATTTTTGCATAAGGTCTGGCAAGTATGTTTCATAATCGCCATGGCTTATATCTGTTTGTATCAGCTTATCCATAAAATAGAAAAATTGTTTTCTACAAACATCTTTTCCACTTGGTATATCCATTTTATGAAATTGTGCATTCACCATTTTTTCCAAACTTTTTATTTTAAAAGTTTCTCTTGTATGGCAAATACTCAAACAAATTCCTGTTTTACCAGCACGACCTGTACGTCCGCTTCTGTGCGTGTACACTTCCATATCATCTGGCAATTCGAAATTTATTACATGCGTAATACCATCTACGTCTATACCACGGGCAGCCACATCGGTAGCTATCAATAGTTGCAATGCCTTTGTACGAAAGCGTGCCATTACCCTGTCTCTTTGTTGCTGCGATAAATCGCCGTGCAAAGCTTCTATTTCATAACCGGCTTTACTCAAACGCTCACACACATCTTGCGCATCCATTTTCGTTCTTGTAAAGATGATGCCGTACATATCGGGGTTAAAATCTATCAAACGTTTCAATGCTTCAAAACGAGCATTGGCAGGTGCTACAAAAAACTGATGGTCAATATTTACGTTTCCACTGTTCTTTTTACCTACCGTAATCTCTTCCGGATTGGTCATAAAATTTTTTGCAATGGCACGCACTTGGCTTGGCATGGTTGCACTAAACAACCAAATACTTTCTCTGTTAATGGTATTCTTCAACACAAAATCAATGTCTTCCCTAAAACCCATGTTCAACATTTCATCTGCCTCATCTAACACTACATATTTTACTTTTTGTAGGTCGATGGCTTTTCTTTCTATAAGGTCTATCAAACGACCTGGGGTAGCTACCACCACTTGCACACCTCTTTTTAGGTTACGGATTTGCATAACAATAGATGCACCGCCATACACAGCTTCTACATTGAGCCCTTTGCTGTGTTTTCTAAAATCGCTGAGATCGTTTGTTATTTGCAAACACAATTCTCTGGTAGGGCATACGATTAATGCCTGTGGGTGTTTTTGTGTAGGATCAATAAGGTGCATCAATGGCAAACCAAATGCCGCTGTTTTACCTGTACCTGTTTGTGCTAGGCCTACAAAATCTTTTGTGCCTGCAATCAAAATAGGTATTGCTTGTTGTTGGATGGGGGTAGGTTCTGTAAAACCTAAATCGGTAACTGCTTGTACGATGTGTTCGTTTAAGCCCAATGCTTCAAATGCATTCATGGTAATTATTTGTTTAAAAAATGAAGACCGTTTAGTACTTCAATTAGCAATTTCTTTGCTAAAATTTTGTTGGGTGGAATTTGTCAGGCTGAGCTTGTCGAAGCCGTATGCCATTCTCGTTTATTCTACCGAAGCCACCATACTATATGGTCAAAAAAAATATTTTTTGATGGTCACATATTATGCTTCTGGCTATTGTGTAGGAGGAGAAGGTGTATTATCTCTTTTAGGTAAATGTAGGTCGGTACCTGTTTGCAACAGCATCTGAGCATGTCATGTAATTCTCAGAAATTATAAAATCGGCGCAAAAGTAAGGATTAAAATTTAAATAAAGACAATAATATAAAAAAAGATATTACCTATCAACCAAAAAAGAAACAAACAATCATAAAACTCAACTCTTTCTTTACATATTACCTAAAAAATCTTACATAGTTCTGCTATCACCTAACAACTAAAACATTGAAAGTAAAACAACTGATTATAAAAGTACATCCCATAACAATAATTTAATTTCATTATTTAAACAAATGTTTAATAATTTCAAACAATTGTTTAACTTTGTACTTTGAAATGTATCATGGAAACAAACGAAAAAAAAAAGCACATACTAGAAACCGCTGAAAACCTTTTTGCACTTAAAGGTTATGAAGCAGCTACTGTAAGAGATATAGCGGATGAAGCTAACGTAAATCTTGCTATGATATCCTATTATTTTGGTAGCAAAGAAAAACTGATGGAAAGTTTATTTCATGAAAGAATGAACCATACCAAACTGCGGGTAGAACAACTCATGAAAAACGACAGCATAGGATCTTTTGAAAAAGTAGAAATGATGCTCGATGAATACATTATAAAAGTATTGGAAAATCAAGCCTTTTACAAAATTCTTATTTGTGAACAAGCCATGAAAAAAAATACAGTTGTAATAAAGCTCTTGAGAGAACTTAAACAAAACTATGCTACCATGTTTGCTGCATTGGTTTTAGAAGGACAAAAGAAAAAATTGTTCAAAAAAAATATAGATGTAGTACTTGCATTAAATACCATGACGGGCACTGTAACACAATTAATGATTAACAAGGATTTTTACAACCAGTTTACCAACGAAAAAAAGCTTTCAGAAAAAGATTTACAAATCCAATTACACGAGAAATTATTGGCACACTTAACCGATATTTTTAAAACAATACTAGGATATGAATCATAAAATAAAAATATTTTTGGCTGTATTGTTTTGCCATACCATTAACATACTAGAAGCACAAAACGCACAAGTAATAGGATTGCAACAAGCCATAGATTTAAGTCTTAAAAATAACAATACCCTTAAAATAGGCGATGCAAAAATACTTGCCGCAGCGGCTGATGTACAAGAAGCAAAAGATAGGCAATTGCCCGATGCGAAAGTTTCTGCAAGCTATTTGAGATTAACCGCTGCTAATATAGATATAAAAGGTAGTACTGCTGGCGGTCCAAAAGTAAACCAAGCTTTATACGGCATAGTAAACATGAGTTTGCCTTTATACACAGGTGGCAAAATAAAATATGGTATTGAGTCATCTAAATTTTTGGAAGACGCAGCAAAAATGAATGTGGCATACGATAAAGAAGCCGTAGTTTTTAATACCATACAAGCATACACAAATTTGTATAAAGCAAATAAAGTAGTAAGTGTAATAAAAGAAAACTTACAAGCATCTAAACAGCGAGATACGACCTTTGCAAGACTAGAACAAAATGGATTGCTTGCTAGAAATGATTTATTGAAATCTCAATTACAAACATCCAATATAGAATTGACCTTGTTGGATGCAGAGAACAATCTAAATATGGCCAACATAAATATGGCCTTGATGATGGGCCTTGCAGAAAACACTTTGATAGAAATTGATACCAATTTTGTAACTACCAATCAATCTGTAAAACCATTTATAGAATATGAAAATGAAGCCCTCCAAAATAGGAAAGATATAAAAGTAATTGCCTTACAGAAAAAAGCAGCTGACATTGGAATAAAAGCAGCCAAAGCAGACGTTTATCCAAATATTGCCCTCACAGGGGGCTATATAGCTGCCGACATACCAAAAGTACTTACCATTACCAATGCAGTAAATATAGGTATTGGTGTACAATACAATATTGCATCATTGTGGAAGAGCAATACAAAATTGCAAAAAGCCAAAGCAAGTATAATTCAATTAAATGCTACAGAGCAATTGATAAACGACGGTATAAGATTACAGCTAAATAAAGATTATCAAAATTATATACTAGCAAAGAAAAAAATTGAAGTATATGAAAATGCTATCGTGCAAGCAACAGAAAATTATAGAATTACCAAAAATAAATACGACAACAATTTGGTGACCATTACAGATTTTTTAGAAGCGGATGTTTCATTGTTGCAAACCAAACTAAACGCAACAGTTGCAAAAGCAGATGCAGCATTGGCTTACAATAAATTATTAGAAACAACAGGAACCTTATCAAAATAAAGAGAACAATTATATAAACATTTTATGGAAAATACAGCAACAACAAATAAGCCCACTGCAAAGAAAAAGAACTTTGTTTTCCCTTTAATACTTTTGCTATTAATTGGTGGAGGAGTATGGTTTGGACTCACAAAATACAACCACAGCAAGCACCACGAAGAAACAGATGATGCGCAAGTAGAAGCAAACATTAGTCCTGTAATTTCCAAGATTTCGGGCTATGTAAAAGAAGTACGGGTAAAAGACAATCAATTTGTACACAAAGGGGATACGCTGTTGGTATTGGACCAACGGGACCTTACAATGGTATTGAAACAAGCAGAAGCAGCACTATCTACTGCAAAAAGTAATTTGAGTGCAGCAGCGGCCAACAGTATTGCATCAAGCAAAAATATAAATACTACCCAAGCTGCAGTAAATACCGCTAATGCACAAATAGAAGTTGCCAAGGTAAATGTTACCCGCACATCACAAGATTTTCAACGGTATGAAAACCTAATAAAAGACCACTCCATTACACAACAACAATTTGAACAAGCACTTGCTGCAAAACAAACTGCAGAAAGACAATTACAAGTATTGGTAGAGCAAAGAAACCAGGCAGCGGTACAAACCGGCGTTGTTTCTTCTCAAAGCAGCGCCGTATCTACACAAAAGGATGTAGCGTCTGCATTAATAAACCAACGAGCAATAGATGTAGAAAATGCAAAATTAAATCTATCATACACTGTCATTGTTGCAGCAGAAAGTGGTATGGTTGCAAAAGTACCAGTACAAAAAGGGCAATTCTTACAAGCTGGCGCTGCATTGTTTAGCGTGGTGTTAAATGATGATAAATGGGTAGTGGCCAATTTTAAAGAAACGCAATACAATAAAATGCTGGAAGGGCAAAAAGTAACGGTGCATGTAGATGCTATTCCTGATCATGATTTTGAAGCAACGCTCAGTTCGTTTTCACCTGCAACTGGATCTAAATTTGCATTACTGCCAGCAGATAATGCGAGTGGCAATTTTGTAAAAGTTGTTCAAAGGCTTCCTGTAAGAATTGATTTTACCAATAAGGCTGATGTGCTAATTAAAAAACTAAGACCAGGTATGAATGTAGCGGTGGATGTTCACCTAGATTAGAGATAGCAGCTATAAGATTTTAGATTTGGGCTCTAGGGAATCAAACTTTCGACAAGTAATCCGCCTTAGGACAGACAGGCTTTTCAACTTTAAATACAACAATGCAACAGGATTCATTAGTAGAATATGGCGCTAGGCGGGCAATAATAACCATCACAGCAATTTTGTGTGCTTTGCTAGAAATTGTAGATAGTACAATTGTAAATGTGGCGTTGAGCAATATGCGTGGTAACCTTGGTGCTACCTTATCGGAAGTAGGTTGGGTTATTACGGCTTATGCAATTGGAAATGTTATCATTGTTCCAATGACGAGTTGGTTATCACAACAATTTGGCAGAACAAATTATTTTGCAGCATCCATTATTATTTTTACTATCTGTTCTTTTCTTTGTGGCAATGCCACCGGTATTTGGGAACTGGTATTCTTTCGCTTTTTACAAGGCATTGGTGGTGGCGCTTTGTTGGTAACATCTCAAACAATTATTACAGAAAGTTATCCTATAGAGAAACGAGGAATGGCGCAAGGCATTTATGGCCTTGGCGTTATTATCGGTCCTACCCTTGGTCCGCCATTGGGTGGATACATTACAGATCATTTTAGTTGGCCCTATATTTTTTACATCAATATTCCTATTGGTATTGTTGCTACGATTCTTACCATTAAATTTATTCGTAGTCCAAAATATGGCGAAAGAAGAACTGCCAGCGAAGTAGATTGGATAGGTATTTTATTGCTCATCATTACGGTTGGCTCTTTGCAGTATGTGTTAGAACGTGGACACGAAGAAGATTGGTTTGAAAGCAACACTATTATGTATCTTACTGCTGCGGCTATTTTTGGTTTGTTCTTTTTTATTTGGCGGCAACTTACCTACAAAAATCCAGTAGTAGAATTAAGGGTTTTAAAAAATGGCAACCTACGCATAGGCACTATCATGTCTTTCTTATTGGGCTTTGGCTTGTATGGTTCTACTTTTATTATTCCATTATACACCCAGAGTGTACTCGGCTGGACAGCACAACAAGCTGGTGAGCTTATGATACCTGCCGCCATAACCACAGCATTTATGATGCCACTCATAGGAATGTCTTTAACCAAGGGAGCAAAACCACAATGGATGGTAGGTCTGGGACTAATTGTATTTTTCTTATTCTGTTTTTGGGGATATAAAATTATTACACCCGATACGGGCAAAGACGATTTCTTTTGGATGCTTATTGCACGTGGCGTGGGCTTGGGGCTTTTATTTATTCCCATAACAGCCTTGTCGCTATCTTCACTGAAAGGACAAGAAATAGGCCAAGGCGCCGCATTTACTGGTATGATGCGACAACTTGGTGGCTCATTTGGGGTAGCAGCAATTACCACCTATTTATCAAGACAAAATATGGTGTATAGAGATGATTTGATGAGTAAACTAAATGTAAACGATCTTAATGTACAGCAAAAAATTGCAGGACTCCAGAAATTATTTGCATCCAAGGGAATGACACCTGATATTGCATTGAAAGCAGCCTACAAAGCCATGGATTTTTCTGTAACCAAACAGGCTGCTGTACTTAGTTATATGGATGTGTTTCTATATTTAGGTGTTATGTTTCTTGCTTGTATTCCCATTATATTTTTTGTAAAACAACAAAAAGCAGCCAAAAAATTTAGTTTAGATGATGTGGGGCATTAATTTTTTAGTGGGTATGCGCCAAACATACATGTTTATTGCTTTGCAAAACCCACGCTAATTTTTTCAATAAAAGCTTTGTTGCAAAATATTTTCTTTTACAACGGTCTTACATTAGGCTTTACACCAAGCATATACTTGATTTAAAGCTTTACCGTAAAATTCAATTTGAAACACTTGGTCACATCATCATATCGCTATATGATACTTCCATAAAATCTTCTTTTTGTATATCAAAAAAACTACTGTAAAAATCACATTGCGCTTTTAATTTTTCAATGCCGATGCTTTCGTCTCTATCTATTGCTTCAACCTCTACAAAAGTACCTAGCCCTTCTACCCTATCGAAATGAAATTTGACATTATCCACAAAATAAATGCGGCGTTTTTTATCTACAATTATTTTTATACCATGCAGCTTCTCCAGTATTTGTTTGAGCGATTCATCTGGCGTATGTTTATACAATAAAATATCCGATTGTTTTGCACCTGCAATATTTTCTCGGCTATACCATATCAATGCATTTTCAATATTGCCTTCTCTTAATTTTAATCTTCCGATGCTCACATCATAATAAGTATCTTTTTGATGATCTTCTCCAATGAAGGTTGGACGCAAGGTTTGTAGCTTTTCTTCCAATGCTTTTATATCATTTGCCTTTGCTTTAAATTCTATATTGATGTGGCTCATAAATTATTTATTGATTTAAATACAAAGAACAGTAAGTTTTTTCAGAAAATTAGGTTGTTATTTAAATAAATAATTTTTAGTTAGCTATTTTAAAATTATTTCCTATCGGAGTTTTCACTAGCACAAACCACATATTTAAAAAGCACCTTTCGTGAAACCCATATGTACAAAAAGGTTGTAAAGTTTTAGTAAACCAACCATGCAAGTTCACCAAAGCATCGGGGCTCCGCAACAAACTTTCTTACTAATTTTCTATACGACGATGACCATTGCTGCTTCTTTTGCCGCCAAACAATTTTTATAAAAGCGACATTTTATAAAATAAAAAAATCCTCCGAAAAAAATTAGAAGGGAATTATTATTTTCAATACCTACCTTACCCTTTTTGATAAATTTTTTAGTATTTTAGTTTTGTAAAAAAGATAATCATGCAAATAATACAAAGTATTCAAACAAGAATTTATGAAGTAAGAGGTGAAAGAGTAATGTTAGACAGGGATTTAGCCACCCTTTACCAAACAGAAACCAAAGCACTTAACCTTGCTGTCAAACGAAATCCAAAGCGATTTCCTAATGATTTTATGTTTCAGCTTACTAAAGAGGAATTTGAGTCTTTAAGGTTGCAAATTGAAACCTTAGAAAAAACGGAGAACCCTTTGAGGTTGCAAATTGAAACCTCAAACAAAAGAGGTGGAAATAGATATTTGCCTTATGTATTTACAGAGCAAGGAGTTGCTATGCTTAGCGGCGTATTGAATAGTGACAGGGCAATAGACATGCATGTAGCTATAATGAGGGCATTTATTGAAATAAAAAAGGTAGTTCTTAGGCAAAACGACCTTAAAGAACAAATGAAAGATATAAAAGAACGCCTTGGTGAACATGATGTGCAACTGAACCAAATATACGATGCCATGGAAAACTTATTAGATGAAAAAGCAGGGCAAAGAAAATGGGAGGATAGGGAGAGAATTGGGTTTAAGAAATAAATCAATAAACAAAATGGCCAGTAACAGGGTACAAAAAATCCCCTCCGAAAAAAATCAGAGGGGACATGCATTTATCTTGTGTCTTACATCTTATATCTAAAATCTAGTAGCCCATTCCACCCATATCTGGCGCACCATGGCTATGAGGCGCTTCTTCTTTAGGTTTGTCGGCAATTACACACTCAGTGGTAAGCAACATACCCGCAATAGATGCAGCATTCTCAAGTGCTACACGGCTCACTTTGGTTGGGTCAATTATACCTGCTTTAAACATAGAAGTTTCATACTGCTCTGTTCTTGCATTGTATCCAAAATCTCCTTTTCCGTTTTTAATAGCTTCTACCACTATTGATCCATCAATACCTGCATTTGCAGTAATGATACGAAGTGGCTCTTCTAATGCACGACGTACAATTGCCATTCCAGTTGTTTCATCAGCAATTTGCCCTTTTACTTTTGCATCTAAACTGGCCAATGCACGAATAAATGCTACACCGCCACCTGGTACGATACCTTCTTCAACTGCCGCACGTGTTGCATGTAATGCATCATCATACGATCTTTCTTTTCTTTCATTTCTACTTCGGTAGTAGCGCCTACATACAATACCGCCACACCGCCAGCCAATTTAGCCAAACGCTCTTGCAATTTTTCTTTATCGTAATCAGAAGTCGTATTCTCTACTTGAGATTTTATTTGATTTACACGAGCAGTAATGTCTTTTTTAGAACCTTTACCACCTACTACTGTTGTGTTGTCTTTATCGATGGTTACTGAAGCAGCTTGACCTAAAGTTGCCAACTCTACTCCTTCTAATTTGTGACCTAACTCTTCGCTCACAACTGTACCTGCTGTTAAGATAGCAATATCAGTAAGCATTTCTTTTCTA
>JANMGS010000442.1:0-2822 GCA_031374745.1 Ferruginibacter sp.
CTGCATGACCTTACTGCACTTACAAAGGCTTTGCAAAACGCAGGTCTTGAAACCAATATAGAAACATCAGGATCTTCGCCACTTTCAGGATCTTGGGATTGGATATGTTTATCGCCAAAAAAATTTAAAGCCCCTTTACCGGAAGTTACCCCTTTTGCACATGAATTAAAAATTGTTGTGTTCAATAAAAGTGATTTTAGTTGGGCCGAAGAATATGCTGCACTTGTAGCACCCACCTGTAAATTATATTTGCAACCAGAGTGGAGCAAAGCCGCAGAAGTAACGCCATTGATAGTTGATTATATTAAGGCAAACCCTCAGTGGGAACTCTCGTTACAATTGCATAAATATATAAACGTACCCTAACTTATATATTACCCCAATATTAGATTGGAAAAAATTTAACGACCCTATTCGCAATTGTTGTTTTTTAAACTATTATCTTCCATTATATTTTTAAAATGATACAATTATTCCTAAGGCGGGTTACATTATTTTCTATTTTCATTTTGCTAGCACTGCTTACAAAAGCACAATGGTATAACCCAGATAAGGTAAATAAAAAAGCTACCGCTTTATTTGAAACTGCTTACCAACAAGCAGTAGAAGGAAATTACAACAATGCTATTGCAAATTTAAATGATGCACTAAAAATAGATTCAAAATTTTTAGACGCTTTGTATGCACGTGCAGATATGAATGCACGTATGAAAAAATATGCTGCGGCTGTTTTAGATTATGAAAGTGCTTATGATAAAGATTCTATCTATGCTACATCATTTTTGTTGTCTTATGCATCCGCCTTGGCTGGCAACGGCAATTTTGAAAAAGCCCTCCAACTTGTCAATCAATTTTTGACTACTCCAAAACTATCACTGCAAGATATAAAAGCAGCCAATAACAAAAAGGTTGGCTACGAATTCGCTTTGCAATATGCAAAAAAACATTCGGCCAATGGATATGTTTTTAATCCGACAAATATGGGTGATAGCATCAACACAACCGCATTGGAATATTTGCCTTCTCTTACTATAGACGGCAATAAAATGATTTTTAATAGGCGAATAAATAACGACGAAGATTTTTATGAAAGCGACAAGATAAATGGCGTTTGGCAAAATGCAAAACCCATTGCAGGAAAAATAAATACCAACCTAAATGAAGGTGCACAAAATATTTCGCAAGACGGGCAATGGCTCATTTTTACAGGCTGCAATTACCCCGAAGGATATGGTAGTTGTGATTTATATATCTCTTATAAAAATAAAATCGGGTATTGGAGCGAAGCCGAAAACATGGGGAATGTAATTAATACAGATGCTTGGGAAAGTTCTCCCTCACTTTCACCCGACAAAAGAGATTTGTATTTTGCAAGCACCAGGGCTGGTGGCTATGGCGGATCTGATATTTGGGTTTCGCATCGTGTAAATGGCAAATGGCAAAAACCAGAAAACCTAGGTGCAGAAATAAATACGAGTAGCAACGAAAGTTGCCCATTTATCCATGCAGATAATCAAACACTTTATTTTAACAGCAGTGGGCATCCTGGTTATGGGCTGAATGATCTATTTGTATCAAAAAGAAAAGAAAATGGCATATGGCAAAAACCAGAAAACCTTGGCTATCCAATAAACACTGTAGATGATGAAGGCTCGCTGATTGTAGCATCGAATGGAAAAACGGCTTATTATGCAAGTGACAAAGCTGATTATAAAAACAAAATAGACTTATACAGTTTCGAATTGCGAGATGATATCAGCGCATTAAAAACGTTGTGGGTAAAAGGAAGGATTTTCGATAAAAATACAAAGATTGGTTTACCCTCGTCGGTTGAATTGACCACATTAGATTCGGGGTTTGTAATTTCTAAATTACAAGCAGACGAAGAAGGTAATTTTCTTACCACTTTACCAGTAGGGAAAAACTACGCCTTCAATGTAAACAGAAAAGGGTATTTATTTTATTCGGAAAATTTTTCTTTCTTAAAAAATTTCTCAGATACTGCCATCGTAATAAACATTGGCTTGCAACCAATAGAAAAAGGTGCTTCCATTGTATTAAAAAATATTTTCTTCGAAAGTAAAAAAGCAGATCTTCAAAATTCTTCTTTTATTGAATTGGATAGGGTTGCTAGTATTATGACAGAAAACCCAAAACTAGTCATACAAATAAGTGGACATACTGATAATGTAGGCAAACCATCGGATAATTTATTGCTTAGCTTAAATAGGGCAAAAGCTGTAGTGGCTTATTTACTCAAAAAAGGAATAACAGTTAATAGACTTATTGGAAAAGGATTTGGCGAAACAATGCCAATTGCATCTAATACGAGCGAGACGGGGAAAGCCCAAAATAGAAGGACAGAGTTGAGTGTAATTTCGAATTGATTTTTGTAATATTGTTGTACACCTAGCATGAATAAAGATTTACTTTACCAAATAGCCCTTACACTCGTACCCAACATTGGTGATGTACGAGCGAAAGCACTCATAGAAACTTTTGGCGATGCAGAAACCATTTTTAAAACCGCCAAGAAAAATTTAGAAGGAATTGAAGGCATTGGAACCATTGCAGCAAATGCCATAAAAAACTTTACCGACTTTACAATTTGTGAAGAAGAAATTCTCTTCATAGAAAAAAATAAAATTAGTCCTCTATTTATTACAGACGAAAACTACCCACAACGATTACTCAATTGTTATGATAGCCCCACCATACTTTATTACAAGGGGAATGCAGATTTAAATTGGGGTAAGATTATTTCTATAGTAGGTACCCGAAATAATTCTGATTATGGTAAGCATAGCTGCGAAAAATTAATA
>JANMGS010000595.1:0-5940 GCA_031374745.1 Ferruginibacter sp.
GAAAAGTTTTTTACTTCCGGATTTACTTCTCCGTCTTTTCTGATATATGGTACGCCTTTGGGTTTCGATGGATCGGACCACCAATAAGGTGCTATGCTCATATAGTCGTGCTTATTGCCACTTGGCGGCGTATCCGTTTTATCCATTACACTTACTGGCTTATAATTTAACGCTTGGTCAGCCACTTTTAACAGTTGCTCGTACGCTGGCATAACCAACGCATCTTTAGCCTTTATTTTTTCTTTGTTTGTAGCCAGTATTTTAAAATCCAACTTCACCATATCAGATTTTGATAATGCTACCTTTTGCGCATAAGATGTAACTGATACAAAGAAAATCCATATTCCTATTCCTATTCTTTTCATGTTTATTTTTTTATTTGCAAAACCGCTACGGCTTCAATTTCTATTAATTTATCTTTTGCTGCCAAAATAGTAACCCCTATTACTGTACTTGTAGGCATATCTCTATCACCTAAAAGTTCCTTTCTGATTTTTCTAAAAATATCCATATTTTCTGGAGTATAGTTTGGAATATAGATATTTGTTTTTACAATATCCTTATACCCTGCTCCAGCTTTTTCTAATACCAGCCTTATATTTTCAAATGTGGAACGTGTTTGTGCTTCAAAATCGGACCCATCGCCGGTTAAACCTGCCACATAAATCGTTTTTGTATTACCACATACTACGGATACCCCTTTAGAAAAATGCGGCCCGGCATCAATGTATTCTTTGGCAAAAACATTTCGCATTTGATTGTTACAAGAAGTTGTAACCATTAATACTATAAAGCCCCAAACTAATTTTTTCATACTTTTAATTTAATCGCCATCATTGTTGTTTACTTTTTTCTTTTTATCCTCTTTGTCTTTCATCTTGTTGCCATGCCTTCCACTACCATCTGCATCATCAATAATTCCACCTGCAGGATTTAATTTATCTAACACTGCTTTTAAACGTATATGTGCTGCTACAGCTTCTTTGTTGTCATTATAGTTCGTCATCAATTTTTCTTCAAATGGTGCATTTATCATATCATACAATTCATCTGCTCTGTTCAATTTCCATCTTGCATCTCTCACATACCATTTGTTGCCTAGCTCACAAAAAATCCATTCACGTGGATTGCCTTTCTTATTTAGCATTTGTGGCAAAAAGCTGCGGCCATCCAATACATTTTTTGTAGGCAATTTTGCTCCAGCTACTTCTGCAAATGTGGGCAACAAATCGCTTGCATCTATCAAAGTTTTGCTTACCTGGTTGGGTGCTATTACACCTGGCCAATTTGCCAAAGTAGGCACCAACCCTCCACATTCCAGCATCTCGCCTTTTTTGCCCGAGAGTTGTTTGCCACCAATAGTAGCTCTCTTTGCATACGGTCCAGCAGAACCATTATCGCCCATAAAAACAATCAATGTATTTTGTCTTAATTTTAAACTGTCCAATGTTGTTAGAAGTTTTCCAACCAACTTGTCCATGTACGCTATATTATCGGCATATAAATCGCTACCAGGTTTGCTATCTGGCGTTGCTTGTATTTTACCATGCACTTGTACCAAAGAGTAATATAGAAAAAATGGTTTATTTTTATTTGCTGATAGCCAATTAACCATATGGGTATGCATCAAGTCGGGCATATAATTTTCGCCCAATTCTTTATCCACTCCATTTTCTGTGTACATTTCAGATTTTGCTTTTTCTTTGCTCCAATACACCCCACTTCCTTTAAAACGTATATAATCATCAAATCCAAAATCGGAAGGGTTTAAAGGAAGTTGACCCCATTTGCCTGTCATAGATGTAACATAGCCAGCCGATTTTAAAACGGTTGGTATCATCACTTCATCTGATGGCTTTAAATTTCCGCACATATCTTGGTTTACAGCTCCTGTTCGAAACGCATAACGGCCCGTTAAAATCAACGCTCTTGAAGGGCCGCACAAGGGTGCTGTATAGCCATGTTGAAAACGGATTCCGTTCTTTGCCAATTGATCAATAATAGGTGTGTGATTGCTATCAGAACCGTAAGCACTCACATCTCCAATACCTAAATCATCTGCAAGTATATAGATGATATTGGGCTTTGTTGTTGTTAATTGGCTTGATACTGTCTTCTTTTTTTTGCTGGTTTGTGCAGTTACTTGTATTGCAGCAGCAAGCAACAAAAAAGCCAATAAGAATTGTTTCATATTTAGTATTATTTAATTTTTAATTTATCATCCAACTTACTCCTACCTCTTTTTTAGTAAGTTTCCATGTAGGATTAAATTGTGTTATATCTTTTTCAGTAAGTTTTATTTTATGAATAACCAATCGCTGGTTAATGGCATCTACAATGCTTTTGTTTACAGGAAATGACGCATAATAAAATCCATTTTTTTCTTTTAGCTTTTTTTCTTTTATGGATGAAAAGCCTTTCAAACCAGCCTCTCCATTGGTATAAACATTGTTGGTAAAAGCAGCATAGGTTACCCGTTCTAATTCCTCCGCTATCGGTTTATTTCCCACCGATTGAATGACAAGATTATTTACTATTGAAATATTTTGAGGTGTTACAAGTGGTAATCCTTTGCTTTTGTTTCCATACCCAATTTTATAAACGGGCGTTAGGCAATTCACCGTTGTATTGTAAGCTACCAATGCATTATCTGCAGGGTAATAGCCATTCAATGGGGAGCCTTGCAAACCGCTCATAATTACGATGCCCGCTTTTGAAGCGTCTTTTTGGCTACCCTCGGCATTAATAATATAGTTGTTGAAAACGGTTTGGTTGGCATTGATAATCCTAATACCACCACTTGTGTTACGGCCGTTTTTTCCATCAAAATAATTACCATATACAATACATTTTTGGCCATGTCGCAATACCATTTGGCCATCGTTGTTTATAAATGTGTTGAAGCGGTAAATATTATCCCAGCTTTTATTGCTTATCACTTCTGGCTCTAGCCGGTGGTCTTCAAAATAATTATACTCAATCATATTAAAGCCATGGGTAAAGGAAGTAAAGCTGTCTCCAATACGCATATCTTCTCCGCCATTGTCGGTAGGCATGGTGCGGTAGCCAAAATAATTATGGTGAATATGATGATAGGTAGAAGGTGCCACATCGCTGCCATCTACATAGCCGAGCGCTTTATAATAGCGTACTACCAAATACGGTCCTTGGTTGGTTTTGCCGGTAAAATAACAATGATCTACTTCGTTGTATGTGCCTTGTAAACTAATCCAATTATTATTTGCCATAGAATCTTTGGGGCTGTAATTGATAACAGCGCAATTGGTAATGCGGCTATGCATTGCATCAGCACTAAACGACAATACATCGCCTTTTTCTAAAGTAGATAAACCATTGAATAAAAATCCTTCTGCCTGTAGCCAGGTTCCCTTTACCGATAATTGTGAATTGCCCGTAAACACAACTTTGCCTGCTGTTTCTGCTTTCAAAACAATCTTACTTTTTTCGGTGCCATTTGTAATAAAATGTATGTTTACATCTTTGTATTCTCCGTTTTTCCAAATAATAACATCGCCTGCTTTTACTTTGGCTAAAACAGTTTTCAATTCTTGTACACTTGCAACTTCATAGTTTGTTGCATTGGCATTAAAACCAACAAGCACTAAAACCAACAATAAAGTATTTTTAAATTTATTTTTCATTTTTATTTATTTGATTGCCATGGCCATGGTTTTGCATTTGTCCTCATGGCTTCATGCTCCCACATTGCTGACATTGATTTTACTTTCTCCGGATATTTTGCGCCAAGGTTGTTTGTTTCGGATGGGTCTTTCTCCATATCATACAACTCCCAAGCAACTTCATCAGCGGCGGAAAAGTTTTTATTCTTTCCTGTTTTAGACACCAATTTCCATTTACCTACACGTATTGCCCTATTGCCTTCATGTTCCCAAAAAATAAAATCTCTTTTTATTTTTTTATTTTTAAATGCCGGCAACAAACTCTTTCCTTCTAGTGATAGAATGTTATTGCCATTAAAATTTGTTGGATAATTAATGCCTGCAATAGCTACACAGGTAGCCATAATATCAATTAAGTGCCCAGGCTGTGTTCGTAACTGCCCTTTGGATTGTATCCCTTTGGGCCAATGCACAACAAGCGGTGTAGCTATACCTCCTTCGTGCACCCAATGCTTGTAAAGTCTGAATGGCGTGTTGCTTACATTGGCCCATTCTTCTCCATACCCAACCCAGCTATCTGCATTGCCTGGCATTACGCCTTTGCCACTTCTTATAAATTCTCCTTGTCGTGTATACATTGGTTGCTTGCCTACAAATACAGAATCGGCAGCATAAGCCTTACCTATTTTTTGTTCTGCGGTAGGCGGAATTTCTTTTTGATTTGAATTCAATGGCTCGGCACATCCTCCATTGTCGTGCATGTAAAAAATAACGGAGTTTTCTAATTCGCCTTTCTTTTCTAATGCAGTAATAATTCTACCAATGCCTTGGTCCATTATATCTACCATTGCAGCATACACTTCCATTCTTTTTAGTTGCCAATCTTTTAAGGGTTCCTCTTTCCACTCGGGAATTGTAACAGCTCTTTCTGTAAGTACTGCATTGTTGCTTATGATGCCCAGCTTTTTTAATTTTTCAAAACGCTGTTTACGAATTTCATCCCAGCCTTTATCATACATCCCTTTGTATTTTTGTACTTCGCTTTCGGGTGCATGCAAGGGCCAGTGTGCTGCTGTATAGGCTATGTAAAAAAAGAAGGGTTTTTCAGTAGGGTTTTCGTTTATGAACTTTACAGCCGTATCGCTGATGGCATTTGTATAATAAAAATCTTTTGTAGGGGCAATAAAAGAATTGTTGCTGATTAGTGTACCAGGGTCATAAAAACTTCCCGATCCATTGAGCGTGCCAAAAAAGCGCTGAAAGCCCCGCTGG
Source organism: Ferruginibacter sp. (assembly GCA_031374745.1). Lineage (GTDB taxonomy): Bacteria > Bacteroidota > Bacteroidia > Chitinophagales > Chitinophagaceae > Ferruginibacter. Next base: position 4,914 of record JANMGS010000595.1, read on the forward strand.
CATGGCCAATTTGATTTGTCTCCTGCGTTGGTAATACTTTTTGCAACATGCCACTTGCCCGCCATATAGGTTGCATAACCTGCTTGTTGAAATACCTCTGCCATGGTTACCGCATTCTTACTTAGGTCATCTACATACCCGGGCTCTTTAAAATTTTCGGTAGACAAATGCCCCATACCTGCTTGGTGCGGATACAGGCCCGTAAGCAAGGATGCACGAGAAGGACTACAACGGGCCGTGTTGTAAAAATGCGTAAAACTTAATCCATTACCAGCTAACTTATCAATATTCGGTGTGCGTATTTCCGAACCAAAACAACCAATATCCGAAAAGCCCATATCATCTGTAAGTATTACAATAACGTTGGGCTTTTTTAAAGCAGTCTTATTTTGCTGGGCATAGGTTGTGCCGAATACCAATGCCAGCACTGCTAAGGATAATCCTTTATTAAATATGATATTTTTTATTTTACTGTTGATAATGAAATCTATTTTTTCTTATTTATTAATCTTTTTTTTTAATCATCCAATCTGGCCCTACTTCCGCCGCTGTTAATGGCTTGCGACTTGGTTTTAGCTTGCTGTATTCTTGGGCACCAATGTCTTTTCTATTATCCCTTACAATGCCACCTACATCCTCTTTTACATCGGATGCTGCTGCATTGTTTATGGCAGGGCTTTTTGCATTTAACGTTTTCAAACCATCGCTGGATGATGTTAACAATGGATCGATATTTTTAATACCATCAGGCAAAGTTGTATTACATACTTTTTTTCCAAAAGCAATATTGCCTTCAAAATAATTTGGTTTAAAATGGAAAACATCCAATGGTGCGGTTTTATCAAGCTCTTCTATATTGATGGCATTTTCTGTACAGTTGTACACTAGGTTATTTATAAACTTGTTGTTTTCTGGAAACAAAACCATTTGCAAGTCGGGCCAATGGTTTTTATACGAAAAGCCTACATTGATTCCATCTTCGCCGCAATTGACAAATGTATTGTGCGCAAAATATCCGTTCTGTACT
>JANMGS010000447.1:0-3720 GCA_031374745.1 Ferruginibacter sp.
GTGGGGAAGGTTTTTTTGATACCAACTTAAGTTTTCTTACAAATATTTTTCATGTAAATTTTCCACAAATGAAAGATGCTGCTGGTAATTTATTGTACATGAACGATGCAGATGGATTACAAACGCCTGCACCAGATTATAGCAACGCTGCGCAAGTAGTATTCCATTCTCAAACGGGTATTTTATTGATGCGCTTTATTGCATTTGCTTACACGTACCATTACTTAAATTGGTTTAGCAAGACAGAAGTCATTAAATGGCACAAAGTACCAAAAGCTAGGTTTATTGGCGTAATTATTATTTGGATTGTTTCCCTTGTTCTCTACGGAGTTAATTACGGACTAGGATTAAGGTGGTTGTATTTCTTGAGTTTTTGCCATGTATTGTTGGAGTTTCCTTTAAACATGGTTTCCATTACAGGCATATTCAAAGAAACTGCCAACATAGCCAGCAATGGCTTTAAGCTTACGCCAGCTGTAGCAAAAAAGTAATGAACTATAAAATAAAGAAAATATAGCGTGTTTTTTGTGCACGCTATTTTTTATTTAAATAATTAAACGTTTCTATCTGAGAACGGATTTTTTTAGCACCAGATGAACGCACATACTCGTTGCTTAAGTGATTATCCAATATTCTGGCTTTTACATTATCGCTTAGTTGGATATTGGTGATATCTATCAATTCTTGTTTCAATTTTACATCTAATACTGGGCATCCTACTTCTATCCGGTGGTCTATATTCCGTACCATCCAATCGGCCGAAGAAATAAAAACTTTCGTATCTCCTGCATTTTCAAAAATCATTATACGAGCATGCTCAAGGTACTCATCTACAATGCTGATGGCTTGTATAGGATTTTTATATTTGTTACTCTCTGTACGCAAGCAACAAATGCCTCTGATAATCAATTTTACTTTTACGCCAGCACGAGCAGCTTCGTATAATTTTTCTATGAGTTGAGTATCGCTTAGCGAATTTATTTTTAAAACAATTCCAGCGGTTTTTTTAAGCCTCGCATTTTTTATTTCCCTGTTTATGAGAAAAATCAGCTGTCTCCTCATGCTGGTTGGGCTTACCAAAATAGTTTTACAAGCTTTTAGTAAGCCAATTCTTTTTAAAGGATTTTCTAAATAGGTAAAAACCCTATTTACGTCTGCCATTATGTTTCTGTCAGAGGTGAGCAGACAGTGATCTCCATATACCAATGCCGTTTTTTCATTTAAATTACCTGTACTTACAAAGCCATAATGAGTGGTAACATTTTGCACACGCTTTTTTATCAAGCAAAGCTTTGCATGCACTTTAAAATTGGGTACCCCTATTAGCACTTTTACACCCGCTTCTTCCAAAGTTTCTTTCCATTCTAAATTTGCTTCTTCATCAAACCTTGCACGTAACTCTATGGCAACCGTTACTTGTTTTCCATTGCGCACAGCATTTGTAAGTGCATTTATTATTTTGGAACGGGAGGCAAGTCTATAGCAAGTTATTTTTATGCTTTGTACCTCAGGGTCTATCGCCGCTTCCCTCAATAAATCTATCACACTATTAAACGAATGGTAGGGGAAATGCAACATAACATCTTGTTTCATTACTATGCCCGTTACACTTGTGTTTAGGCGCAGCAAAGGATGTGTAACCGGTTTTTTACGTGCACTTTTTCTAACGAATATGCCGTCAGGAAAATTCATAAAATCCTTAAAATTATGAATCCTGCCACCCGGTATCATATTTTCTTCTGATGAAAGCCCAAGCCGTTTTACCAAATAAGTTAATAAATAAGAATCTATTTCTTTGTCAAAAACAAAACGTACAGGCTTGCCTTTTTTTCTGTTCTTTAATCCTTTTTGTATTTTTTGAATGAGAGAGCCAGACACATCATTGTCAATATCTATTTCTGCATCTCTGGTCACTTTAATAATATGAGCGGAAAATACATCGTAGCCAAAAAACGAAAAAATATTGGGTAAACAAACTCGAATGATATCTTCGAGCAAGATAATATAATGCTCGTCATTCTTAGATGGTAAAATGAGAAACCGAGAAATATTTCTAACTGGTATGGATACCAATGCAAAACGCTGTGGAATTGTGCCATCTTTTTTGGATAATTTACAAGCTAAATAAATGGACTTATCATTTAACACCGGAAACTGATTCAAACTTTCTATCATCAACGGTACTATACTGCTTCTTACTTCCTCGTTAAAATAATTAAGCACAAACTCCTTTTGCGAAGCAGATAGTTTTTTATCCGTTACAAAGTTTATATGTTCTTTTTTAAGCTCCCTTAATATATCTTTCCATATTCTTTCAAATTCTTTTTGTTGTAACAGTACTTTATCCTGTATTTCATTTAATATTTTTTGGGGATTAAGCTCCAAATGCATTTTAGCTTTGTGTCCAAGCGATACCATTTTTTTGAGTGCGGCTACTCGAACCCTAAAAAACTCATCTAGATTATTGGAAAAAATGCCCAGAAATTTAAGGCGCTCTTTAAGCGGAACAGTGCTGTCTCCAGCTTCTTGTAGTACCCTGCTATTGAAGGAAAGCCAGCTAATATCTCTGACTATGGTTTTTTTATGAAGCAATTGTTCTTTGTTTTTTTGGTGTTGTGAAACTAGTTTTTGTTTTTATAATTCAATATGTTGCTATATTAAATAAAAGTGAATTTTTATGAAAGCTGCAATTTATTTGGGTGCATTTAAAATTTACGCAGTTTGCAAATACGGTTGTCGAGCTTTTTATAATACATTTATTTTGAAATTACCAATAAAGGTTGCTAACCCTTGCAACGATACACCCATTTATTTTTTCATATCTTCTATAATTTTTGTTGTAGATATACCATCTATAATTTTAGCAATAACGACTTTGCCGCCGGCTGCTATTACTTCTTTGGCGCCAGCAATTTGTTCTAATGTATAATCACCTCCTTTTACCAATACATCTGGTAGCAAAAGTTTTATAAGCTCCAGTGGTGTTTCTTCTTCAAAAATTATAATTGCATCGGTTTGTAATAGGCTTGCCAAAACCAATACCCTTGCATTTTCATCATTTATTGGGCGGTTGGGGCCTTTTAGTTTTTTTACAGATTCGTCTGCATTTACCGCCACTACCAGCATATCGCCATGCGAAGCCGCTTCTGTAAGTGATGCGATATGCCCTTTGTGTATAATGTCGAAAACGCCATTGGTGAAAACAATTTTTTTGCCGAGCATACGCCAAATAATAGCTTGCTGCAGTAGCTTTTCTTTTGTGTAAATTTTATGTTGTATTCCTGTCTGTGTTTTCATTTTTTTTCTTGTTGATGTATGGTAATAAAACCAAAGAAATGAGTCCTACTACAATAATTAAACCAGTGCTTACTCCCCAAATGAGCCACCCAAACGCTTCTCCATATGCGGGTGCAATGCCATAAATGGTCAACGTTTGCATTACAAAAATAGGAAAAGAGCCAATACCTCCCGGTGTAACAATCATGGCAAGTGTAGACAAAGATAATACTGCGCAGGCCGCTTTCAAACTTAATGCGCTGGTATGTTCCATCGCTTTAAAGCCTAGATAGATTTGCAGCAAATACATTGCCCAAATAAATAAGGTGTAAACAAGGAAAAGCTTTCTTTGCTGTAGGTTTTTTACAGAAGCAATTCCGTTGCCAATACCCCAAAAAAAGTTTTTAATTTTTAGCAATAATTTACTTTGTGGGTACAAAGAAA
>JANMGS010000675.1:0-2898 GCA_031374745.1 Ferruginibacter sp.
TATTTGTTTTTATTTTAATATTGCTCTTTTTACCATGGACTCAAAATATACGTGCAAAGGGTAGTATGACTACTGTGCGACAAGACCAACGCCCACAAGAAATAAATAGTGTAATACCGGGTAAAATTGTGAAGTGGTATGTAAAAGAGGGTGATTTTGTAAATGCGGGTGATACCATAGTACAATTAGGCGAGATAAAAGTAGATTATTTTGATCCTCAATTGCTAGACCGTACCAAGCAACAAATAAGTGCAAAACAAAGCAGTGCTTCTGGTTATGAAAGTAAAGCAGCTACTGCTCAAGTACAAACCAATGTTCTTACTCAAGGGAGAGCATTAAAACAAGCTTCTATAGATAATAAAATTGCTCAACAACAACTAAAAGTACAAAATGATGAATTAGAAGTAGGAGCAGTAACCAATGAACTGGCTGTATACAAACGGCAACTAGATGCTGGTAAAGTAATGCTAGATAGCGGTGCCATATCGCTAGTAGATTTTGAAAAACGGAAAGTAAATTATCAAAACGGATATGCAAAAAAAATAAGTTCCGATAATAAATTGGCGCAAAGCAAACAAGAGTTAATTAATCTTAGGATAGAACAAAATATTTCTATGATGGATTACAACGACAAAATATCTAAAGCAGAAGGAGACAGGTTTGGATCTTTGTCAAATGCTGCATCTACTGAGGCAGATATTAGTAAGTTGCAAAATACCTATAGCAGTTATGATATACGTAACAAACTGTATTTTGTAATTGCACCACAAAGCGGACAAATAACAAAAGCAAAAAAAGCAGGTTTGGGAGAGTTGCTCAAAGAAGGAGAAATGATAGCAGAAATTGTACCCGATCATATTGATTATGCAATAGAAATGTATGTAGAGCCAATGGATTTACCCCTTATAAGCAAAGGGCAAAAAGTGCGATTTATTTTTGATGGGATACCTGCCATCGTTTTTAGTGGATGGCCAAACACGAGCTACGGTACTTTTGGTGGCAAGGTTAATACCATAGAAACCAATGTAAGCAAAAATGGAAAATTTAGAGTGCTTGTAATAGAAGATACAACAGAAAAAAAATGGCCACAAAATCTAAGAATGGGTAATGGTGCACAGGGCATAGCTTTGCTAAAAGATGTACCTATTTATTACGAGTTGTGGCGACATATTAATGGGTTTCCACCAGAATATTATAAATTTCCAGAAAACGTAGAAAAGAAAAATAATGAATAAAATTTATAGTACTGTACTATTATTTTTACTGTGTATTTTTAAAAGCGAAGCACAAAAAGATTCTACCCGTATCTTAACCATAGACGATTTTATAGAAAAAATCAAGTTGCATCATCCGCTTGCAAAAGTAGCTCGCATACAAGAAGAAAAGGCTGGTGCCAATTTGCTTTCTGCTAAAGGTGCTTTTGACCCTGTATTTGAATATGAAACCAGGCAAAAAACCTTTGACAGTAAAAATTATTATTTTTATAACAATGCCGATTTAAAAGTACCACTTCCTGTTGGAGATATAAAAACGGGTTTAGAAAGAAATGGAGGGCAGTTTTTAGAAAGTGAAATAACGCCCGGAAGGAGTAGTTTTCTGGGTGTAGAAGTTCCGCTAGCAAAAGGCTTAATGATAGATAAGCGCAGGGCATTTTTGCAACAAGCAAAAATTGCTGTACAACAAACTGCTGCACAAAGAAAAGCATTATTGAACGATTTGTTATTGGACGCTTATAATAGCTATTACCAATGGAGTGGAAGTTATAAACTCTACCATATTTTTTCATCTTATGTAAAAATTAGCAACGATAGGTTAAAGCTCGTTGTTACATCCAATATAAATGGAGATAGGGCTGTAATGGATACCACAGAAGCCTATACACAACTGCAAAATTTTTTATTGATGCAAGCTGATGCAGAAATAAAAATGATGAGTGCAAAATTTGACATCAACAATTTCATATGGGGTGCAGATGGTTTGGCACAAAATATTGCCGATGGGATATTACCAGATACAACTTTGATAGGGAGTAACATAACCACAAAAGCACTCAATGACTTATTGCAAATAAGCAATGCCCAAAATCCTATTTTGCAACAATCAAGGTTTAAGATTGATGGATTACAAGTTGATAAAAAATTAAAATTTCAAAACTTGTTGCCTACGGTTAACTTAAAAGCAAACGTATTAAGCAAGGATTATTTTGTAGTAAAAAACTTTAGCAGCACGTTGTTAGATAATAATAACCGCTGGGGAATAGACATTAAAATCCCATTGCGGTTTAGGGAAGGAAGAGGCGAGTACCGATTGGCAAAATTGAAAATACAAGAGTCTACACTTGAACTAAATCAAAAAATGCAAGAAACCGATAATAAGATAAAAGATTATTACAATCAATTTAATTTATTGCAGTCACAATTAAATGTTGCAAGCAGTGCCCTTAAAAATTACAACGCACTTTTAAGAAACGAACTACTCCGTTTTACCAATGGAGAAAGCAGCCTTTTTCTGGTAAATACCCGTGAAAACAAATTGTTGGAAATACAACAAAAAATAATAGAGTTGCAGGTGAAATTATTAAAAGCAAAATATGGATTGGATTGGGCAGCAGGATTATTGCAATAAAGCTACCATTTTATTTGAACCACAAAGGCAGAAAGAACCAAACTAGCACAAAGGTTTTCTGTTTCAATTCTTCTTTGTGAAACTTTTTTTACTTAGTGTCTTCGTCGTTCCTTTTTTGCTGATTTTATTTGAACCACAAAGGCAGAAAGAGACAAAGTTTCACAAAGAAAAATGCAAAAAGAAAATCTTTGTGCAACTTTGTCTCTTTCTGCCTTTGTGGTTCAAATAAAATCAGCAAAAAAGGAACGACGAAGACACTAAATAAAAAAAGTT
>JANMGS010000450.1:0-22014 GCA_031374745.1 Ferruginibacter sp.
TTATCCACTTTTCCTACCTCACTCATAATATGCTTCAGCTTTAGTTTTAATTTTTCAAAAGATGCTACATTGTTTTTATCCCGATGATAGATCAATTGAATTTCATTATTGGATGTAAGCGCCACCCTATTTTCCAGCATCGGAATATCTTCGCTTGTAAGCCAAAAATCTATGGCATGCTGGGCTATGTAATTGGTATCTTTTCCTTCAAAAACTGCTGGTGGGTTCCAAGCATATGTTGCAGGGTCGTTTTTTCCCATCAATTGTATTTCTCCCAAGGGATATTCATACTCTTTATCGCCCCAGTAATAATCGCCTATGCAAAAATATTTTTGAAAAGCTGCATCATTTAATTTGTTAGGCGTAAAAGCAATCATGCAACCATTGATATGGCTCATATAATTTCTTCCCACCAAGTTGTTGTTATTTCCCAATCCACTTGGATGATGGATGGAAGTTGTGCGTAACAAAAGTGCTGCACTGTTTACTGCCCCAGCTCCTATGATAATAATGTCGCAAGCAAATACTGTCATTTCCCCACTAACAGTTACATGCACTTTCGAAACGGCTTTACCAATATTGTCTGTCTCTAATTTAGTAACCATGGCATTGGTGAGCAAGGTTACATTTGGATTTTTTAAAGCGGGCCTTATTCCTAGGATATGAGCATCTGATTTGCTTTCGGTAGGATCGGGAAAACCATCAAAATTGCCCAGAACCATTGGCGCATCTTGTTTATCGCTATCTTCTGTAAGGCTTACTGCCATTGGTATTGGATATGCTCTTACGCCAGTGCTTTTTACATTTTCAAACAATTCTTTTGTAAAGGGTTCTACCGGAATTGGTGGAAAAGGATAAGCTGTATCGGTAAATGGTTCTGTAGGGTCTTCCTTTCTTGCACCATGTACTTTCATGAAAATTTCTGCCTGGTCGTAATAAGGTTTATAATCGGTATAACTTAATGGCCATGCTGGTGAAATACCTGCAGCTGTTTGATAAGCTGTAAAATCTTTTTCCCTCATTCTGAATGCTGCCGCACCATATACTTTACTATTGCCGCCTACAGCATAGTGTGTATATGGCTCAAAAGCGTTGTTGTCTTTATCAAACCATTTTTCCTTGGTACGGTAACGGCCTTTCTCTACCACTTCAGCGGGATCCCAGTTTTCCTTTTCTTTTGGGATAAAACCGCCCCTTTCTAGGATCAATATTTTTTTTCCGGTTGTTGCAAGGCTTTGTGCAATGGTACCGCCGCCTATACCTGTGCCTATGATGATGATGTCGAAGTGATTGTTAGTCATGGTAGTTTGGTTATTAAATGATGGTTATTTTTTTAGCATTGGTTATTTCAAACGATTGGTTGTTTTGAACAAAAGCAACTATCATATAATTTTCTTTTGCAAAATTTGCGGGCAGGCTAAAAGTAGCAGTGCCCTTACTTTCATTTTTTTGTACAATATCCTGCACGATGTTGATATGGCTTAATGTAGCCCCGCCATTTTCACCACGCTTTACCTGTGTCGTAGCATTTTTCAATACCAATTCAAACAGCAGCATTTCATTTGGCTCCAATACAGCATAATTGTATTTTACAGACAGCTGCTGATTTTTTACCAACGGCATTTCAGTGTCAATAAAAATATTGCTTGAACTTTTATAATTATTGAGCGCATTCCAAAGGGCAGATTTATTGGAGCCTACAAATTCTGTTTTGCCATTTACAATTGCCTGTGGCGTGTAAACCGATTCCAGATTGAGGTGTTGTGCATACTGCCGTTGTCTTTCCGAAAAAGTAGCTCTACTGAAAGGGTCTTTCCAACCCAACCTGTCCCAATAATCTACATGGTAACTCAGCACAATTGTTTTATCATTAAATTCATTTTGTGCCATTGCCACCAACTTATCTGCTGATGGGCAACTAGAACAACCCTCAGAAGTAAATAATTCAACAACGGATGGTGTGCTGTTTTTAGACTGTTCAAAAGACGACATCGAAATTTGCAATGGTATTGTAAATTTATTTTTTGGCAACATATCTACAACTTTTACTGTTGAATATATAAGCAAAGCCCCAAAGAACAATATATAAATAGCGGAAGCAAAATGTACAGTAAATGAATTAGCTTTTGATAAATTCATGATGGTTAAATTTAAAGGTTAAAAAATATTATTTAAAAAATTTAGTCCAGGAAACATCTGCCTTTGCTTTCAAATTGGCTTCATCTTTATTCCATTTGTTTAAAGTATTGTTTACCCAAGAATGGTAAAATAAGTAGAGTTTACCAGCAACTATTTTAAAAGTTTGAGGGTCAATGTCTACTTTTTCACTTGTTGCTCCCATTGCGTAAGCACACCAACCGCCGTATTGGGGCTCGTACTTTTTGTAATCTTTTTTAAACAGTTCTTTGTCTTCTGCGGTGGCAAAATAATAAGTAACACCTTCGGCAGCTACTGCCAATTCTTTCTTTCCTTTAATGGCTTTGTTTTGTGTAAAGTAAGCAACTGGGTCGTAGCCCTGTAGTGCAACTCCTTTTTCAATATTAAACTGAGCGGTACGGGTGGCCTGTTGTGCAAATGCGTTGCTACTTAATAAAAGGACTGCGAAAACTGTTGTTAAAATTGTTGTGAACTTTTTCATTTTTTTTCTTTTGATTTTATAAATTTCTTTGATTTTTTTAGACGGTTATTAAAAACTATATATTAATAATAATCCTACAAACTGAATTGCATTTTTTGCTTCATCCTTCTCCCTTTAATAGTCGGGGCAACATAACTATCCTTACAAGAATTAAAAAAGAAATTCTATTCACAAACTATCTAATTCAATTGGGTTAATTTTTTAGAATCACATAATCGACAGAACATAGCACTGAAAGCCATTTGAAGATAATAGCATTATAGATAGAGTAGGTTGTTTTGCATCAAACTACATAACGAAGGGGTTGGTCAATAACAAAACCTTTTGTACAGTAGCTTATTTTTAAAACAGCAAGAAATGAAAAGATAAAAATTGTGGGGAAAGTCTAGATGAGTTAAAGAAATAACAACCGCAAAATCAGTTTTCTAATAGAGCACTATCAATAGCATTTTTAATTAAGTAAGGATGAGACCATGGAACAAAATGATTCATATCATCTACAATAATAAAATCTAATTTTCGGGAGTTTATCAGCATCTTTTTTGCAAAAGCTGCATTTTCAGGGCGAACCAATACATCCTTACTACCTTGTATTACTATAACAGGCTGCCGTATATCTTTCCAGTAGGGAAGCATTTTTATCAGTTCCGGTTTCAAGTAAAGCAATTCAAGGTTTGATGCCCTAAAAGATTTGGGTATTAATATTTTGATAGGTAAAAAATTAAGCGGAATCCTGAACCACTTTTCATTGGGTTCAAGATAAGGAGAAATTGAACCGGCAACAATTATTAAGTTATCAATCAATTCAGGATAATCCATCGCCATTTTTGCTATCAGCGGCCCACCCAACGAGTGTCCAATCAATATCAATTTCTTTTCTGGTTTTTTATATTGCTGCACAATGGGCAATAAGTACAGTGCCTGCTTTTCAAGGCTTTCTTCCCCCTCTCCTAACTCAGAATATCCAAACCCAATGCGGTCTACCGATACAATTTTTACTTTTTTAAGCAGTGCAGTATCTTTCATAAAATCAACGAATGCACTCCAACTTCCAGGTGAGCCATGTACAAAAAATGCTACTGGTAAATTATCATTGCCTATTTCGGCGTAATTAATTTTTCGGCCATTCACAATAGCCTGGTGCTGGATAGGTTTTAAAGGAAGATTGGCAAATGCTTTATCAATCTCTTTTTGAGAAAGCCGAAATGAAAAGCAAGAGGCAAATAAATAAGATAACAGAAAAACAAAAATGTAAATGATTACAACCGCTCTAAAAAAGACATACAACCGTCCAAAAAAAAGCGAAAGATCAGCCATGTTATTTTTCATTAATGAGCGCTTTTATGGGTTGGAATTGGACTTTATTTAAACTGTTCATTCAACCTAGCTTTAAAATCATCTGATGCTTTTAGCGGAGACTTATTGTCAAAATCTTTAAAATAAGCTTTTAAAGATTCATCAATCATGGGAGACTGTTTTGTAAAATTTTTGCAACATTTACAAAAAAAGATATGAAACTTCATCTCAAATTTTTGCTTAAACGTAATTTTCTCTTCTTCATTTTTCAGTGAAAGCAGCGAAGCCTCCACGCAATTGTTTAATATCCTATTGAAATATCCCATTTTTAATTCATTACACCTTTTTTTTCAAGGCAAGTACGCAATATTGTTTTTGATCTGAAGATGATCACCCAATAATTAGACGGAGTAATATCATGTTCCTTACAAATATTTTCAGTTTTTTCATCTTCAATATATTTTGACACAAAAACCGCTTTCAATTTGGCAGGCATTTTTTCAAGACAAATACCCAAAAACTTTTGAAATTCTTTACTAATTAGATAACTATCAGCAGCCTTTGAAAAATAATTTTCTCCTATATCTTCTTTCCATCTGCCATAATTATCCTTGTCAAAAAAAGAATTTTCAAATGAATCTTCCGTTTGATCAAGATAAGATGAAAAACTATCTGTAATTTTTGGTTTTCGGTAATAGTCAATTATTTTATTTTTTAATATGGCCATCAGCCAGGTTTTTTCAGAAGCTGTACCATTGTAATTTTCCCGGCCTTTATATGCAGATAAAAAGGTTTCTTGCACTACATCTTCAGCTTCCTCTTTTTTTCCTATTTTAAAGTATGCAAAGTTGAAAAGATAATCTGTATAATTATCAACCCAGCCATCAACATTTAAAGTATGTATTTGCATAGTATAAAAATACTTTTAGTTTCTTTAAAACAGGACAAATATATATGAAAACATTTGATAGTAGAAAGTCTAGTTAAAACTTAACCAAAGCAATATAAAACTTTGAAAAAAGAATAAAGGATGCTTATCGCTCAAATACCAAATAACTAAAAACTTGCATTTAAACTAAGTGTAAGGCCTGCGCTTTGTGGTACGAACCTACAAATACCTCCAACACAAACTAACCCCCCTCGCTGCCTACCGTAGCTAGCTTGAGCCCTATAAGCCGCTTTGTTGTATGAAGCGCCAAAGTTATAATAATGTAATCTAGCATCTTTATTGTTATTGCCGTAGTTGTATAAATCTTGCGCAAATACTGACCATACTGAGCTAAAATTATACTCAATTAAAGAAGCTGCCCAATTTTTAAAGCCGCCTTGTGCCCATTGGTGTTGCAGCTCCCACCTAATTGATGTTGATTTTTTTAACTTCAGTGTATTTTCAATTACTGCTGTATGGGCATTTACTTCTCCAGTAGATTCTTCCACATACCTGGCATTGTAATACTGATTAAGATAAGTAAAAACGGAGGTCCATTTTTTATCCCATTTTTTTCGAATTTCCAAACTTATATCCCTATAATATTTCTGTCCGAAACCAAATTTAGTAGCTCGATATTTTCTCTGAAAAGCATCATATCTTCCCTTAAGTCCATGCCATTGGGCATAATTTAAAGAAATATTTGTTCCATATTTTCCACCCAATGGGGTTTCTTTTTTAAACTTATAAAATAGGTCTATTTGTCCACCAATCTCACCTGCTTTATTACGACCTGGTTCAAAACTAAGATTAGGTTGGGCGGGATACACATATATGTTTGTGAGGCTATAATCGAATTGCTTTGTTAATGCTGGCACATAATTTAAAGAACCTTCATTGTACACATTGCCCGATTTATTTCTTTCGGCATAAAAGCTAAAGTTTTCTAGTCTACGTAAATTCGTTGTTATTCCAAATCCATTTTTTGTGTATCCCAGATTAAGTAAATATGCATCACCATCAAATTGCAATCCTGGTCTAATGGTATTAAATTCCACCAATGCGTCTTTTGATTTAAAAGCGTATTCAAAGTCGGCTTTAAAACCAGCAACTGAAAAATCGGTTCTTATAGATGTGAGTAAGGTATTGCTTTTAAGATCGGTTAATACTTTATCGTTTTCATTTCTATTAACAATACTACCCCCAATTCCAAATTTAATTTTTTTTACTTTCAAAAGATCGGAAAGCTTTGCATCTACATTTAAACCTCCAATTGTGCCGTTGCTAAAATTAAAACCCAAGCCACTACGCTGTTTCCCGTATAATGCAGTAATTTGTACAGATTCCAATGGAGCATATTTAACCATGCCTCCCACAATGGAATTTACAATACCCAACTGCCTGTCCTCCCAACTTCTAAACACTAATCCGCTACCGAACTGTCCGTAAAAGTGACCAGCAGTAGCATCCAACCCTATTTTATCGTTTCTGTAATTGATATAGTAATTTGCAAGATTTGTTTTTTTCAACAAAGGCGAATAATTAAGCAAGGCTTTGGGTTCGTAAGATTCAAACTGAACACCTGTTGTAAATTTCTTCAATTTATAATCTAACCTCAAATAATTATTAGAGCGGATTCTATTTTCAGCATCTATTTGTTCTAATTTTATTTTTGCATCATCAATATATAACGCAGAATTAGATTCTAAACTTCCGCTTAGCTGTGCTTTTGAATAAATAGAAAAAAGTGTAAAACTTATAATAAGCAATATTTTTTGTTGCATGGTTTATTGATTTTCCTTAATAATTTTATAAATTATATTCTCATCGCCTGCTACATACCCTTGATGCCGGTAGATTATTTCTCCATTTTTAATAATTATACTATAAGGTACATTGGCAATATTTAATTCTCTTTTAAGGTCTTGGTTTTTATCAAGCAATACATTGAATTCCCAACCTTTTCCTTTTACAAGTGGGTTTACTCTTCCAGCGGTTCTGCTGTCATCTTCTGATATGGCATACAAATCAAATTTTGTGCTTTTATTCCAGTCTTCTAAATTGTCATCAGTTGCAGTTAATTCGTTTATGCAAGGAATGCACCAAGTAGCCCAAAATAATAAAACGATCAGCTTGCCTCCTTTTTCATTAAATTTTTCTGTTTGAAAGTTTACCCCATCCAATGTTGCCAGTTTGACATTAGGTATTTTTTGTGCCATAACAGCAGATTGAAAAGCAAATGATAATAAAAGGAAACTAAGCGATTTGAACATAACCATGATTTAATTTTAATAATAGACTTTGTTTTTTTTCAATCCTTACAAAAAAAATTTGTAAGGATTGAAAATTTGCACCGTCCATAAATAAAAACACAATTATGAAAAAATTTATGACCTTGGCCTTTCTTATTGGAAGTGCCATCCTTTTTAATTCCTGCACAAAGACAGAATCGGAGTTTACTGATACTCCACAAGAGGCTATTACTGTAAAAGCTAGTACCTTAAGTATTATTTCTGGTAATACCGTCACTTTTTTAGTGCAGTCATCTGTAAACAACAACAATGTAACTGCTGATAGTAAAATTTATGTAAATGGGACTTTAATCACCGGCAATAGTTATACTTTTGGTGTAGAAGGTAATTTTGCTGTATATGCTACTTATGGCCAATTAACATCTGCTGTAATTACAATTAATGTTGCGCCATTACCAGCCACCACAATGTATAAACACAATGTGTTGGTAGAAGAATATTCTGGTACCTGGTGTGGAAACTGCCCAAGAATATTATATGGTGTAGATTTATTGGAACAACAAACAACAAAGGCAATAATTGTAAGTACGCATTTATTTGGTAGTGATCCATTTATTTCAGCAGATGGAAATGGTTTGGCTGCACAACAGGGTGTGGGGGGCGTACCAAATGGCTTTATCAATAGAACATTGAGTTGGATTGCGCCTCAATATCAAAACGTGAACCAAGTAATCAATACAATCCAGGCTTCTGCCTCAGTTGGCTTAGCAATAAATTCAGCAGTAAGTGGCAACAACTTATCGGTAAATATAAAAGTTAATTATTCCCAACCTTTATCGGGTTCTGCAAAACTTACTGTGTATTTGGTAGAAGATAAATTGTACCATACACAGAGTAATTATTCATCTAATCTTTATGGAGGCCTTTCAAGTATTCCAAACTTTGAATACAATGGCGTTCTTCGAAAAATAATTAGCCCAATAAGTGGTGGTGATATTTCAATATCAGGAAACAACAATAACAAAGATTATTCATTGATATTGCCTAGCAATATATCCAATATTTCAAATGCAAGAATCGTTGCTTTTGTTACCAATGCTGCTGGAATGGTAGTGAATGTGCTAGAAGCAAAAGTGGGAGTTGCAAAAACTTTCGAAACAATATAATTGTTAAATTCCTTTATTTAAACTGCTCATTTTTTTAACTTTGAAAAAATGAGCAGTTTTTAGTTTAAATAAATTGGTGAAGTGGATTGCCAAGATGAAATACTTTGAAAGAATAATTGAACCATTATTAAATATTTGTATTTTGTCTGTATTGCTTTTCTAATCTAATTGTAGACCAAAAAGTATGGAAAGATATATATAGAGAACCTCTTTTTTTATTTTCAATAGCGGCCTCATACATCATCTTAAAATGTTTAACTATTTGCATTTGCCCTTTAAAAAAAGAATATCCAGGCTCGTAAATATGAGCAGGTTCTGAGGCAGCTCCGTTTAATTCAAGTATTACATAATCTTTACCTTTTTTTAAACCCTCAATGCTCATACAACGTAAATCGTATCGCCCATAAAAAAAACCATTAATTCTTTTACTAATGAAATCTATTGTATCTGTCAATTGTTCATCAATAATATGATTGTAATTTATAAAGGTAGCGCCTAAAACATGGTTGCCATAAGGAACCAACACTTGCTCCTCGTCATTGGAAAGCACTTTTGTAAAATCAATTCGATTCTGCATTTTTAGTCTATCATATTGCAAGAAACACCTGTCATTGTCCAATATCAGTTTTTCTACAGTAGATGAACCATCACCAGTAATGCTGAGTAATTTTTTAAGCGTTACAGAAGTCACCATACCTTTTGATTGCAAAGGATGCCGGTAATAAAAAATACTGATTTCTATTGGATAATCAATGTATGTTTGAATTAGAAAACTGATACGCATATCTTTCCTATAAAGCTCCAATTCTGCAATATCATTAATTTTTTTTACTCCCCAACCTCTTTCGCCTCTATCGGGCTTAGCTATCACGGGAAACGAAATGCCGGCTTCTTGCATTCGATGATTTATAGATGATACTTCTTCATTATAATCTACAATAATAGTTGTGGGGTAATACTCTTTTGGTATCAGTTGAAAAATCTTCCATTTACTCGAAAAAAACATTCCGCCATTTTCTATTGTAGGATTGGTAAGAGAAAAGAAAAAGAATGATCTGGCTTTTATTGAAAGGTATAAAAAATAAAAACCAGCTGGAAAATATATCAACCACACAGGCCAATACTCCCAACTAAATATTTTTATATAAAGCCTTCTTAGGTTAAAATATATTTTACTAATGTTCATTATCTATTTAATAACCCAAACACTTTTTTCTAGTATTATAGATAACACAGATGCAATACCTATTAGAACAGCTATACATTTATGCAATAAGGTGCTTCCAACTTTCTTTACTGATATGTAAATTAATAAAGCACAAAATACAAATAATAATATTTGCTGTAACCAAGTTTTTTCTAGCAGATAAACATTGAATAGTATAGATATTAAAACGGCAATGCCTACAATAAAAAATATTATTGGATAGTGGCTGTGGTAATATATTTTCATATCTGAGCCTTTATCGCTTTCATTTGTAGGCAACAGCATTTTTACTGCTATAAAAAGTGTAATAGGATAAAGCAATATAAACAATAGTTCTGGCAGTGTCCACACCGTTTTATCTTTTAACTGGTAGGTAATAAACCAATCCTGCACATGCAGAAAGAGTATAAAAAGCACCCATAAAGTATGCGGCCAGTAAAATTTTATTTCTTTATAACGATATAGTAAATCAGAAAACGAAGAAAGTATTTGTGTAATTCCCAATCCTAAAATAATGGAAACTAATATGGACACATATTCAAAGGCGCTTATCTGGTTACTAAACATAATTCAAATGCTTTTTATTTGTTGCTATAGGCAAAGTAGGCTGCAACTTAGTTATCAGATGATTTACAATATCAACCGCTACCAGTGATTTTAATTTTAGTTCATAATCAGTAATGCCAAGTTGGCTATCAATTAATTTTATCCTGTTCGTTTCAAAGCCAAATCCACTTCCATTGCTGTCTTGAATATTTGATACTACAAAATCAAATTTTTTGCGTTGCATTTTACTAATAGCATTGGGCAACCCATTTTCGGTTTCCAAAGCAAATCCTACAAATATTTGTCCCGATTTTTTTGTTTTAGACAATTCAAAAGCAATATCAGGATTGGGCACAAGGCTGATATGTAAAGCTCCTTCCTGTTTTTTTATTTTTTGATTGGCAACAACTGCACATTTATAATCGGCTACTGCTGCTGAAAAAATTATTACATCAGCATCAGTTGCCATGTATTGGGTTACTTCCAGCATTTCATCTGCAGTAACCACATTGGTAATTTGCTCAGCAGCCAGCGTTGTTTTAATGTTGACAGGGCCAGAAACAACATGCACATCTGCACCAAGGCTGTGCAAATATTCGGCAATGGCATAGCCCATTTTTCCGGTGGAATGATTGGAAATAAAACGTACAGGGTCTATTGCCTCACGGGTAGGTCCTGCGGTAATGATAACCCTTTTTGATTTTAACTGGGTGTTGGAAAATTGTTCCATTAATTTGCTTGTTGATGTGCTATTGAATAATTTAATTTTTAAATTTCTCCTGTACTAAAATTTTCAAAGTATTCAGCTTTGTTAGTTGCTTTCTCATTTACCGACAAATACATTCACACAATAAATGTTGCCAAGAAAGTAAATTCAATCTTTATTAATTAGAGGTAGCAAACCCTTCTTTCATAAAAGCATTTCATCCAGCTAACACAGCAAAAAAGATGCATATCGCAATCGGTGCTACAAATACTTTCATTGTATTTTTTTATGTCTAATTATTTTGCATCGGGTTTATTTTTAAATGCCCCGGTATTAAACAATCATTCAATTCGCTTTGTAAATCAATTTTTGTACTGCTGTAGCTATAATTTGAAAAATCATAATAGCTCATAGCTGCATTGTGATGGCTTATTTCAATGAATGAAAAACTGAGTGTCTTTATTATTTCGCTTCTGTTTATCAAAAATCCATTTTCATTATCAGCATGTGATTTAAAAAAATTGAGTAATGATAGTTTTGAAACGGGTGGGTTCATTGCCATCCAATTTTGAAACAAATCTTCCCTTTTTGCCTTTGCATCTTCATTGTATAAAGTAGATGATGACCATATATGTGGCAGTGTTTCATCTAACCGTATCCTGTGTCGTTCCATGCCATCCCACACCAGTTGAAACAAATTATTATCACTCCATACTATCAATGTAAATGGTTCAATATCTTCCAAATCAATCAAATTCCATTCTACCACTGGCATTTCCGATACGAGCAATTCCGAAACAATGATGCCCCTGCTTTTTCTGTAATAATTTTTACGCTGGTGGTTTTCAAAACCACCATTTAATAAAACGATAACGCTGCCTCTATTGTTTATCCCAACCCAGGTTCCACCCGCCATTGGATCTTTGGGAGATAAATAGGATACTCCATTTAATTCACTTATTGCTGGCTTTACCGCTCTTGGTCTTTTAGGACTTTCATCTCTCAATGAACTAATAGAAACGCCATCATTACTGGGTATAAAAATTACGGTACACATAAACTATTTTTTAAAAATCATTAAAACCCAATCCTGGTTCCTATCAAAAAAGAAAATGCTTTTGGCTTGCTACCCTGCACCGTAATATTGGCAGACCAGTAAGATGCATCCACATATATTGTTTGCAATATTTTTGATGTAGTACTATAGGCTAGTCTTGAACCTGCTCTTCCAAATATTCCTTGCATTCTAGTTACTTGCTGGTTAATGATACCATTTACATTATCTACCATAAGCCGTGGCTCACCAATATTAGCATAGCCAGCGCCAAAATAGGGTGATACAAATAATCTTTTGGAGCTGCTTAAAGGGATATTTCTGCCAATATTTATGCCTGCTAAAAAAACAGAGCTG
This sequence comes from Ferruginibacter sp., assembly GCA_031374745.1. Taxonomy (GTDB): domain Bacteria; phylum Bacteroidota; class Bacteroidia; order Chitinophagales; family Chitinophagaceae; genus Ferruginibacter. The sequence continues at coordinate 12,151 of JANMGS010000450.1, forward strand.
CTGGTTTTTTGAAAAAGATAAACAGAACTTGCATCCTTTACCTGCTGGCTGTATTTTACAGCGTTAAAGTCCAAAACAAATTGTGCAAAATAATGTTTGCTGAACTTATATTCAATGCCTGAATTTAATGCCAGCGAATTTTTGTACGCATTTGCGAACGAAGACACCGGGTGGAGCAAGCCCACCGCAGTAGTAAAAAATATTTTTGATGTATCCTGTGCTTTTACAGGTGTACAAAAACAAATAAAGAGTAGTGGCAATAATAACCTGTAATCGTTTAATTTTTTCATTTTAAGATTTGGCTAATGAAGCCTGGTATTTTATGGTGGAATAAGCCATGCCAAAATCGTTATCAACAAGATCGAGTTTCATTTCGATAATGGCCACTTTGATTAAGGCAAGGTGATGTATCGTATGTTCGGTATTATAAACCATTTCCCTATAATAGGTAGTAGTTACATTTGTTAATTCAATTGAGCCTTCTATTTGCTCCACAATAAGTTTTAATTGCCTATCGGGAACTTTTATAAGCTCATCCAGTTGTTGCAGTAAAACCTCTGCAAACACACGGTCGGTCTCCAGCAGCAGGTTTCTTTTTCGGTTTACATAATCCACCTGTCCGGTGCTATATCCATCAATGGCGCATTGCAATAGTTCAATAACATGCCTTGTATGCCCTCCAATGCTTGAGTTGCCAAGGTGTGCCACTTTTTGATTGTATTGCTCATCTGTAAGGCGCTGTAAAAGTTTACTGAGTGATTGTAATTGCTGGGATAATTGCAGAAATATCATGTACTTTTTTTTACCTTTTGTTTAATTAAGTGAGTGCGTAATTTTGTTTTTTCTAACCCTGTTTAGAAATAGAATTGCTTGATGCTTATTCAGTAACATTATTACTGCACAACAAATCCAAACAACAATTGCCAGCATAAATAATTGCCCACCATCGCCCTTAGACTCTATGCCAATAACTGTAAAATGGGAAAGTATAGCGCCAGACATCAGGCCAAAACCCAAAAAGGCCCCGATAAATACAGTAGATGGAATAAGGAGTAGAACACTGGCAATTAATTCTATAACCCCTGTTCCAATTCTACCCCAGGGTTCCACCCCCAATTTGGTGAATAGTTCTACGGATTCTGGATGGCCAGTAAATTTAAAATACAGTGTTTGTAGAAGAATGATGGCAGCTACTATTCTAAGTACCAAACCAACGATAGTTTTTAAGTTGAATGACATGATGTTTTAGTATTATTGATTTAATTAAAAAAAACTGTTTGTACCTGCTTTGTTTTTCTATTACTTAGCAGATGTAATAACAGTCGGGAAAAAACCAAAACCCTTACAAAGCCAGCAATTTTTTTTCACATTTGTCATTTATTAAGGGTAGGCCAGTAACCATCTGCTGCTTTAATGCGGCTGGCGGTATCTTTTATCCAAAGCTGTTTTACATCCGAGTTATAATTCAAATAAAGTTTACCACCCGCAATTGTCCATGCTTTTGGGTCGGTGGGAGATAAGTGGTTTTCGCTGGTGCCATAAGCACAAAAGCCTCCATACTGTGGAACATATTTTTCAGGGGCTGTTTTAAAGCTGTCTAAATTGTTTTGACTTACAAATTTCCATTTACTCCCACTCCACTCAGTTGTGTATTTGTCATTTCCTTCCACAGCATTTTGCTGATTAAAATACGCTACCGGGTCGTACCCTTTAATAGCCACTCCATTTTTACCACTGTACTTTATTGACTGTGCAAACAAGCCTGCGGAAAGTAGTACTGCAAAGCATGTTATAACTGCTGTTTTCATCTTCATTTTTTATTTTTTTTAAATGTTTTTTTAACAGCGCAAAAATGCCATCAATTACGATGGCATGCAATACATATAATTCCCGAAGAATTGTATTATTGTCCTTATTTATCGGGCTTCACTATTTTTTTAAGTTCAGAAGGATTTTGAGATGTGCAGTTTTTGAAAAACTTACTGAAATGCGCCACTTCATCAAAGCCCAGTATATCTGCTATTTCTTTTACAGATTTATCGGTGTAATAGAATAGCCGTTTGGCTTCTGCAATAATTCTTTCTTGAATTACCTGTGTGGGCGTTTTTTTACTGTACAAAGAAAATATGTTGGAAATTGTTTTGGGAGATTTATGGAGCAGCCCTGCATAAAACTGAACCTGGTGCTCTTTTCTGTAATGGATTTCTACCAGTAAATTGAATTGCCTGATGAGGTTGAATTTTTCATTATAAGCAGCCTCAGTACCCAGGTATTGTTTTTTGGCAAGCCGGGTAATTTGTATAATGAGGCGGACCAATAACATGCGTAGCATTTCAGTTTTTATATCTTCATCAGACAAAAATTCTTCTACAAAAACCTCCAGTAAACGGTTCATTACTTCAGTATGTTCTTCTTGCAATTTTATAAACAAAGTAGGCGAAGGTCCATAAAATACAAAGCCTACACAACCTACTTCCACATCATGATTAACAATACAGTAAAACTCTCTGTTAAACTGCCACAAAACTATATCTGCAGGATTTTGAAACTTGAAAGACTGGCTCATCATAACAGGCAATACATGGTTTGCACCAAAAACATATTCCACTTCATCAATAGTTACCACTTGTTGAGCGCCTCTGTTCCATGCAATGCTGTACAGCTTGCTGTCAATATTTGGTTCACTAAAATATCGCTGAAGATTTTTTTCTCCTGTTTTTAAAATAAGTTGCCCAGCATCTTGTTTATTCTTAAATATGTATTCCATTTTTGTATCCTTATTTATCCTTCACCAATTACAGATAAAGTGGTCTTATCGATTTATAAGAATAAATAAAAGATAAATTGCTTATTGTTTTAACAACCCATAAACAAATAAAAAATCGTATTAAAAGCAAGTAGAAAATGTTAAGCCGCCCCTCTACCAAAGCCAACTGTTTCTCGGTATAGCTGGGGCGATACATCTGAATTTACTTTAAAAAAACGGCTGAAATAATATTCATCTTCATAACCTAACTCATAAGCAATTTCTTTCACCGTTTTGTCTGTCAGATACAATTCTCTTTTTGCTTCAATGATGATGCGTTCGTTTATGAGACTACTAAGTGTTTTATTAAAATGTGTTTTTGTGATTTTTGCCAAAGCCTTTGCAGAAATATTTAAAGTGCTGGCATAGTCACTTGCAGAATGTTTTGTTTTAAAATCTTTTTCAATTGCATCTTTAAGGTTTTGCAAAATAAAGGGTTGCTTTACATCTTTTTGTGCCAATTTTAATTCCGGCTGCTGTTCTGATTTTAACCTAGATGCGGTTATCAAAAATATTTTGAGGTAAGATACCAGCAGTTCGTACTGTGCTAGTGCTGGGTTTTGCATTTCAATTTTCATCTGCTCTAGCAGCATATTTAACGTGGCAGACGAAGCAACATCAATGCTGATGAACGGTGGCTGATAAATATTATTAAACAATATGCCATTGCAAGCCACTTCTGCCTGGTGCTTGTGAATGCAAAAAAAATCGGGATGAAATTGCAATGCTATTCCTTCCATATTTTCATCAGGCAAAAACATAAAAGGCTGATAAGGAGAAAATGCAAACAATGTATTTTGTATAAAATCATATTCCGAAAAATCGGCTTTTACTTTTCCTGCACCTTCTTTTATCCAGATAAGGGAGTAATAATTGTTGCGCTGCAAATGGTCAAAATAAGCATTGTTATCAAATGAGAATAGTTTGAAAGCAAGGTTGCCATTTTGAGGATTGATGAGTGTGAAAGTATTTTGCTGCTTCATTCTAAATAATATTATTTGAATGTACGTTCATTTTCTTCAATTGCTGCATCATTAATACTGGCAAACCTTTTCCGCATGTATCCATCTTCATCAAACTCCCACAATTCATTTCCATAACTGCGATACCACTGCCCCGTATGGTCATGCCATTCATATTCAAACCGCACTGCCATCCTGTTTTCTCTAAAGCCCCACAGCTCTTTTTTTAATTTGTAATTTAATTCCTTTTCCCATTTTCTTTTCAGGAATTGTTTTACTTCTTCCCTGCCGTTGATAAAGTCGGTGCGGTTTCTCCACTCCGTATCAATGGTATAAGCCAAGCAAACTTTCTCAGGGTCTTTGGTATTCCAGGCATCTTCTGCTGCCTGTACTTTTTGCAATGCTGTTTCCATTGTAAATGGTGGAAGTGGGTGTCGCTGTTGCATACTGTGTTTATTTTATAGTTTCATTAAATCAGTAAAGCCAAACAAATTAGCTTGGCTTTACTGAAAGTTCTATTTTAATTCTGGCTGGCTAACGAAGTATTTTCCAATGCTGGTGCCAATGGAAAATCAACCGGCACCTGTGTAAGGTTGTGCAGGTAGTTCATTGCTGTTTTATCACTCACCTGCAGTACTACATCTACCAGGCTTTCGTTGGTATAACCCTGTGCAAAAAAAGCATCTACCAAATCAGCATTTGCATTGCCACGGTTTTTGGTAATGCCTTCTGCCAATTGTACCAGTGCATTTAATTTGCTCTCGTTGGCTTTGCCGCTGCGTATATCCAGTATTTCATCATCGCTGAAACCATTCATTTTGCCAATTACGGTGTGGGCACTTTGGCAATACACACATTTGTTTACCTGGCTCACAATTAGGTTAACAGCTTCTTTTTCTTTATTGCTCAAGGTTGTTTTTGCATTTTGATAAGCCAAATAACGACCTAAGCCATTTTCAGAATAAGCAATGGTAGCATAGAGGTTTGGCACAAAACCCAATGCCTTGTTTAATGTGTCGAAAATAGCTTGGTTGGCTGGTGCAACTTCTTCTCTTGTTGGAACGGTGAAACTTTTCATTTTTTTATTTTTTAGATGATTTAATTTTTTGTCGTTTTGACTGTGCAAAGATGAACCTATATTAAATCGGGTAAAATGGAGAATCAACGCTATGTGATGGATAATTTTCCTTGGCAGAAAAATCTTGCTTTTAATGTGAGCAGGTACCAAATAATATTTTCTAAACCCGAACCAATCTTATATCAATTTCCCGATCCACATATTTCCATTCTTCGGTGCTACGCAGGGCTGCTACTAGTTCTTCAAAAGCATCGCTGTGTTCAGGAGCGTACTCAAACCAGGTAAGAAAATCAAAGGGTTCCCCAATATCCCTGCAGTGATAAAGTTTACGGGCTATGGCAGGTAAATATTTTAAACCCGTTTCTGTATGATGCGATTTGTTTTCAAATATTTTTCTTCGTTCATCTTGCGCAAGGTTCCACCAAGCTTCATTTTTTCTTATTGGTATAAGTGCTGCACAAGTAGCCTCTGACCTGCCTAACCCGGCCTGCATTGCCAGCAACTTTTCTTTTTCTTCTTTTTCTGCATAGCGTACATTACTTACCAATCCCTTTATTGTCCAAAAGCCTTCATCATTTTTTTGGAGATTACTTTTTACGATTTTTAGATAAGGGGCTGCTTCAATGGGTTCGCCAATAACGGTTTCCATTTTTACTATTTTCCATTCGCCTGCGTTGCCGCCAATAAAATCAAAAATATGGTCTGTCATATATTTCTCTTTGAAAATTACTAAAGGAGATTTTTTTACTAGCTGAAAAACTTTTTCGGCACTGTATAATCGCTGATAAACCAAGTAGCAAATACCGCCACGGCAAACAACAGGTAAAATATTTTTGATACACTGCCATCTATACTGCCTAGATAAAATGCAAGTGGAACCAATACAATGGAGACCAGTAATTCAATACTGCCATGAATATTTAAAGGAACAATTTTTATTATACCATACTTAAAATTGGTAAATATGGTCAAAAGAAAATGTACGCCGCCAATAGCGTAAGTAAACCAGCTAGTATAAGCCGGCAAATTAAATAGGGATGGCGATAGCCATAAAAATACCACCACTATATAATCAATAATTCCATGCAGTTTTGAATTTAAAATTTTCATATTAAATTTTTCTATTTGTAAATAAATAAAAGAAAAAGAAAGTCGTTTTTAAACGAGATGTGTATCGTCATTTAAAACATTAGCATTATTCATCCCTGTTTATTTACTTATACATGGATAAAGTAAAATCCTTACAATTTTCTTTAACTATTTTTAAAACTTATAACAGACTGCCGTTCCCGGTTAATGGTTAGCTGGGTAATATCTGGTCGGGAGTAATGACCGGAAACATCAAGGTTTTGTCTTTCTTCATACACCCTATTTATATCAAGGGTTTCAATTATTAGCCCTTCTGAATGTATAACTGGAGCAATTATCCATTCGCCATCAGGGCCAGCAATGCAGGAGCCGCCATCGGCCAGAACTGCTGGGGCATTTTGTAAAATTTCTTTCAAATGGGCCGTATCAGCAGGAAAATCTTCTACACGCATTAAACTGGAAACAGACAACACAAACGACCTTGATTCCTTTGCAATAAAACGGGTAATATCTTCTGTATTATTTTTTGAACCAGGCCACACAGCCACATGCAGGTTTTCACCCATGCCATACAAAGCCGTACGTGGCAGTGGCATCCAGTTTTCCCAGCAATTCAATCCTCCCACGGTAAATTCTTTTAAGGGATGCACCTGCAAACCATTACCGTCTCCGGGAGACCATGTTAGTCGTTCTTCATAAGTTGGTTGCAGCTTTCGGTGAACAGATTTTATTTCACCATGCTGATTGATAAAAACCAAGGAACAATATAGGCTGTGGCCGCCACGGTCTAGCGCCCTTTCTATCAACCCAAGATAGACAGCAATATTATTTTCTTTTGCCAGCAAACAAATACTGTTTAAATCACCAGCTTCAATCTGTACCGCATTCCTGATATAGTGTGCATGAATTTCTTTTTGCATTGTATCATTAAAGGAGGCACCATTGGTGAGCGATAACCAAAACGGATAGCCCGGCAACAAACCTTCTCCAAAAACAATCAAATTACATTGCTGTTTGCCTGCATCTTCAATATAAGATTTTACTTTTTCAATGGTTTTAGCTTTATCCAACCATACCGGCGAGATTTGAGCTAATGCTACTTTTAGTAAATTATTCATTCTTAAAAGTAATTTATTTTTTATAACTTTTGTATCAACAATTATCTTTCAGCTAGACCCTATTTACATATAAGCCCTCTTATACTGAAAAGGAATGGGCAGTTCTTCACCCAGCTCTTTGGCAGCTTGTGTTGCAAAATATGGGTTCCGTAAAAATTCCCTTGCTATCACTACCAAGTCCGCCTGATTATTGGCAATAATATCATTTGCCTGCTTAGCTGTTGTAATTGCGCCAACGGTGGCAGTAATAATTCCTGTTTCCTTTTTTATCGTTTCAGCAAAAGGAACCTGGTAGGCAGGATATACTTTTGATTTGTCAAGAAAAACAAAGCCACCTGCGGAGGCTGTAATTACATCCACACCTGCCTGCTTCAATAGCGTTGATAATTTTACACTGTCTTCCAAAGTCCAAGCGCTTGCATCTTCAATATAATCCACTGCAGAAATACGAATCATTAATGGCATGTTGGCTGGAATATGTTGCCTAACCAATACTACTGTTTCCAATAAAAACCGCAACCGGTTTTCAAAACTTCCACCATATTCATCTGTGCGGTTGTTAATAATAGAAGAATAAAACTGGTGAAACAAATAACCATGCGCTGCATGAATTTCAATAGCATCAAAACCTGCTTCTTCAGCTCTTTTAGCTGCGGAAATATATTGCTGCTGAATTGTTTTTATTTCTTTAATGGTAAGTTCCTGAGGAACACTCATACCAGAGAAAGGTGCAATGGCCGATGAACTTTTTGTTTGCCAGCCACCTTCTTCAGGCGATAAATACTTAAGCCCTTCATTTGGATGTGAGCGGCTGCCCTTGCTACCAAAATGCCCCAACTGAACGGCAATTTTCGCAGCTTGTTGTTGCACAAAATTTATAATTGGTTTCCAAGCATCTCTTTGTTCATCATTGTACAAACCTGCATCGTACAATGTGCTCCTTCCTTCGGGTGACACAGCAGTACTTTCTGTGATGATTAAAGCCGCCCCGCCCACTGCACGGCTACCCAAGTGTACCAAGTGCCAGTCGGTGACTTTGCCATCTATCGAACTGTATTGCTGCATCGGAGAAACCACAATGCGGTTCTTTAATGTCATTTCTTTTATTGTAATTGCTGAAAATAAATTTGCGTTATTCATTTGATTATTTTTTTGTATGGTTCCATTTTATAAAACCCCTTGTGTTTGTAATAAGGAATATGCAGTTTCCAATAACGATAGCATAACTATGCAGCAACGCAACACCTAACGCTATCCAAGCTATATTGGCCATCATAAATGATACAAAGCCCCATTTTACTTTATTGCCCAATAACAACATGGCAATTACACTCAATATCATAGCCATCCAGTCGAGCCCATAGTATTTGAATAAGTCTGTCATTACTTTAGTTTTATCTTAATTTGTCTTCTGTATGAGTACAGCCTCAATTGTATTACTGCCCGATTTTAGAATTTTTGATACCGGGCAGGCATCCGAAATCAACAGCAAACGGTTTCTTTGTGTATCATCCATTGCACCTGCTACTTTAATAGTTTTTATAAAATGAGCTGTCTTTACTCCGCTGTTATCTTCATCTGTAAAACTCACATCAACGGATAATAGCTTTAAATTCCAGTCTTTTCGTTTCAGATACATTTGTAGTGTTGCAAGTGTGCAGGTAGCAAGACTTGCGGAAAGCAATTCATAAGGATCTGGTGCGGTTCCCTCTCCACCATTATCCATTGGTTCATCTGATAGTATGTTATGAGGGCCAATCTGCACTTTCATCCGAAACTTATCATTCTGCAATGAGGCTGTTGTAAGATTCTCCAATTGGTTTACTATTGTTTTCATTTTTTAAATTTTTAAAATGCTTTCACTGTCATACCTCCATCAACCACAATATTTTGCCCGGTGATGTAAGGAGATTTATCCATTGCAAGAAAGGGAGGGAGCTTTTTTCCTCCCTCTCCTTTTGTTAGGTCCAATTAAGCAATTTCATCTGCCAATGGAAAATCAATTTCAAAACCCGTAAGGTTGTGGATGTAGTTGCTGATGATTTTATCACCCACTACAATTACTAAGTCAATTAAATTCGCTTCAGTATAACCTGCTGCAAAAAATGCTTCTTTGGCATCAATGGTTGCATGACCCCTGTTTTCAGTAACTGATGCAGTAAATTTTGCCAATGCATCTAATTTGCTATCGAATGAAGCTGAACCCTTGCGTAATTCAATTACCTGCTCATCTGTAAAGCCATTCATTTTACCCAATACAGTGTGGGCACTCTGGCAATAGCGGCAGCCATTAATTTGGCTCACTACCAGGTTAATCACTTCTCTTTCTTTTGCTTTTAAACTGCTCTTGCGATTTTGCAAAGCAAGGTAGTCGCCCAATGCAGTTTCGCTTTTAGCGAAATAAGCATACAGGTTTGGAACAAAACCCAACCCTTTTTTAAGGTTATCAAAAATGCCTTGGTTGCTTTCTGTTACTTCTTCTCTAGTGGGAACGGTGAACGTTCTGTTTGATGTTGTTGTCATTTTATTTTGTATTTTGATTTTTATTTGTCGTTATTGACAATACAAAGATGGCCCCAACAGGAAGCCATTTCCAACCAACTAGATTAGGAAATAAGGAGAAACTGTGTGAAGGAAAAAAGTGAAACTAGATTAACTTTTTTTGGAAACCCTTATGTTACGGAGCTTTGAGAGGTATTGGGTCGTCATACCCAAGAAAGATGCAATGACGTATTGAGGGAACCGATTGGCGATTTGTGGGTATTTTTCTTCAAATTCAGTAAAGCGTTCTTCGGCTGTTTTGGTAAGGTT
>JANMGS010000686.1:0-7005 GCA_031374745.1 Ferruginibacter sp.
TACCTTCTTTTAAAATGTAATAGTCTTTATAACGCTCAAATTTTTTTTCCACGTTCGGGGAGTTATACGGTCTACTTTCTGCAATCGTTTTGTAAACTTTAAATAGCAGTTTTATTTTATTGCCAGCTACGAAGCCATAAAAAGTGTTTTTTGTATAATTGTCAATTTCGGGAAACCCGTTCAGGTAGGTTTGCCCCGCCAGCTTAAACCATTTTACAGGAATGACGAAGCTCAATAGCATTTCATCTTTTGTGTTTTTAAAATACAACTCATCATTATAAATGTTGTATTTAATCGGCACGTTTTCATACTCGTCATTATTAGTTAACATTACATTCCCATTTAAAAATTCATCATTTTCAAATGGGGATCCAATGACACCGGCAAAGTTAGTTTCTCTAATTACTCTACCCTGTATGTCACGCAGGTATACCTGTGCTTTACTTGCGTTCGTAAAACAAAGCAATAACACCAAAGTCGTTAATAATTTCATCAGTATTTTTATTTTAAGCCAAATTAAATAAAATCCTTCATTAAAAAATAAATTTTATTGAAGCGCAAAATAGTAAGGAGAAGATTATTACTCCTCGGTTCGTGCGCCACGCCTGCGTGAGTGGCATACGAATGCATTAAAATACAGTTTTAAATGGAGAGAAAAATACACTTTGTTTCGCACCTGTTCATAACCCATACCCAACGATATTGAGTGCCTAGGCTTGGCCCTTTACCAGCCGACCGAGGGCGTATGAAAAATAATTGTTGCTGTAAATCGTATTGATTTAGTGGTTTACTTTTTTTGTTAACTGGTTACTGATGCTGCAAAAGTTTTGTTGGAGTAGCTGTTGCTTTTATACACATAGGCCGGTGGGTATGAGACTAAGCACATATGCATTATGCGTTGTGGCGATGGGCACTTGCGAGGTTGGGATACCAAGGGAGGGAGGCAGATACGATCTCTATCTTTATCTACCACTTCCCTTAGCCTTCAATTCAAAACCCAATAACAAATAGCCCGGGTTTCGTTCAACACAGGTTTAGTGTTGGGAATAAGCTTCCACACTAAACTTTAATTGTTGTATGCAGTTTTAAAACTCAGCTCTCTTGTCGTAATAAATCTGATAATGCCATTTGTCAGTTATCAATGAGTCTTTAGTGGGATACGCTGTTTTCACTATTTTGCCTGGTTCAGGATACCAATAAAGCCTTTCTCTTACATCTAAAAAATATTTTGCCAAATGAGTGTTGCGAATTAAAATTTCAAATGTGCTGTCCTTGGAGATAGTAAAACCAAAAATATTTTTTTTACCAATTCTTTTAAACAGTTGAACAGTTTTGAGATATATTATTTCAGGTAAGTCACTATTACCGTGTCCGCTTATTTGGGTTGATGTGTCAAAATTATAGATGTATGTGAAACTAATATTTGCGTTACTCAAATTGAAACTGTCATAATTGTTCAACATGATTTGTCGAAGTGTGTCATATTGGGGCAAATTATTTATGACAGTTTGGTCAAACTTATGCTTTTCAAAGTCGCCTTTTAAGTCTTTTGAATTTTTGCAACTTATAACTGTTAAAAGCAAAAGCAATGGCGTCAGTGTTTTCATAGAAGAGAAGAGTGTCCAAAAATATTACGTCAAACGGGCATGTCTTGCTTGGAGGGCTGCAAAACATTGCTCGTCCTACCTCGAACCGCTGATGTTTAAAGATATAAAAGTAAAAGTTAACAAACAATAGCCAAGTCCCGATTGCTTTCGGGATTTGCCCAGCCCAGCTGATGTTGATAGCGAAACTTTTCATCTAAGCGGCTAAGGAACATAGAACCCATTTTATGTGCTGGCGATAAGTTTAAGATACTTGGATAACACTTGGAGATTCAGAACTTTTTAATAGATCTAGGAGTTTAGGAATTAAGTTGATATAAGTTTCTTATCTATTATTTACTCCGCAAAGTATTACAAGAATAAAAGTAATGGCTTTTAAATTTTGTTGATATGGCAGATTTCGGTCTGCTGTGACGAAGACCTCAAAATTATGCTCAATAACTAACCGTAATAGCTCTCCGTTTTTCTTACCAAGCCAGTTCATATCTTTTACAGTTGAAACTTCATGCTCCGTTCCAAAAAATTCAGAAAGTTTTGTGGGTAAACTTTCGTCAAGCAAAATTTTCATGAAGAACCTTTTCAGAAGTTAGAGAAGCTTTTGCCATTTCTAAAACACCAATCGCAGCAGTTTTTGTAACAGAAGGAAAGTCTGCAAGAAACATTTCAAGATCGTCACCAGCTTCCAAATAATCAAATAAGGTCTGGATTGGAACTCGTGTCCCAGCAAAAACAGGAGCGCCACTCATAATTTCAGGGTCAATACTTATTTGGCCGTATAACATATTTTTAAATTTCAATAAATTTAGCATTTTTTTTTGACCCTTCCATAGTAGGTGTGTAGCAGGAGCTAGCGCTGAACATTTGTATTGTACGCACTCTATAAATTTATGTAGTTTTTAAGATATTAGTAATTCAATAATTTGATACTGCGTTTTTTCAAGTTGCAAGGTATTAATTATTGCCACTCTTTTTTGTCAGATTTTTTGTTTTTTCCAAACAGAGGATAGGAAGGCCGGAGATACTTTTTTTAGTTTGAAAGTATGCTGCGATAGTTTTCAAATAATAGGCAACATAAATGCCTGCGCCAGATGGAAACAGCAATATTGCAGGCTTTGCTATTTGCTGTAAAGTTTTGCACTATTGGTTTTCAAATATTCTTTGATTTGTTCAAAGTTCATATTTGCCATTTCCAAAGATATTTTGTCCTTGATGGCTCTAAAAGTTTTGACTGTGTCAAACTCTTTTTCTTGTGTTGGTTTTTTAGTTTCAGTCTTCATATTCTATAATTTCTTTTGGTGAACGTATTTCTAATGCTTGATAATTTGAACGAATGTTGATTGAGTTGTAACCACGAATTCTGTAAACATTTACAATGTGCTTAAAATTCCAACTTACCAAAATGTTAGCTTTGTAAATTGTGGTATTTCACCGCCTATGATTGTTTTAACGTCTTGCCCCAATTGCATAAAACCATTTGTTGGTGGTTCGTGTCTTATCAAGTAGGCTGATGAGATTTTTGTGAAGCCTTTGTTTTTGCCTTGCAGATTACTTCTAATTGCCTCTTTTCTTTTTGTTTGCGGATGAAAGCACTAATTGAAAATTCTTCCTCTTTAGTAATAGGTTGTTGCCCGCCAATAAAATCTACTTCTAATTCTTTAAGTTTATTTTTCATTTGCAAAAAATTTTGTCGCTTTTGCTTCTATTTCTGCAAGTAAGGCTTCAGCACGAAAAAAGAATTCTTCAAATTTTAAGAATTTTGGCTTTGCCAAAACTTCGTAATATTCTGCCAATAATTCTTCCGAAATGCAAAGTTGAAATTTCTGTTCAAAACAAAGGTCATTAACAATGAGGTTCGGATAACCACGTTGAATGATAGATGATACAATCACATTCGTATCAATTACGATTTTTCGCATTTTTCCTAACAGCTTTTACTTCATTTGTAATTTCGTCGATTGTCATTTTTGAAATACCGTATTTGTCCGCAAGTTCTAAGCATTTACTTAGGTTTTGGCGTGTCAATTCTATGCTAACAATGTCAATAAAATCAGTAAAAGTTAACTTGTCTTCCTTCAAACCGAACTTGTTATATTCAATATCTGATATAGAAACACTTATTGTCCTCATAATTTTAATGGATGACCAAATTTACGAAAATTGTTCAGATGTTCAAGGTTTTAAAGTCGGTTATTGTATTTGACACAGCGTTCTAAACGGACTAAGCGTTGCGGCAATGGGTACTTGCGATGTGCGATACCAACGGAGGCGAGCACGCAGATTGCACAAAATAAAACCTAGCATCAATCAACTTCTTTATCAACTTCTTTATTTCTTAAATATAGAACATTATTTTTTGCAGCTTTTACTACTATGGCACAGAAAACTGGCACACAGGCTGGGCACCATTTCTGGAGATACTTTTTTTAGTTTGAAAGTATGCTGCGATAGTTTTCAAATAATAGTCAAATTACATACCTTCGCCAGATGGAAGGGTCGTTTATTACTTGCTGTTGATATGGTTTTAATTCCATGCTTATTTTTTCTTTTCTATTTTCTTTATTTCCTTATCAAAGTCCGATATAAGTTTTTGAGTTTTGTTAAACTCGTCATATTCCTTAATAGCTTTTTTATCTGCCTGAAGTTTAGATACGCTGCCTTTGCCTTGTAATATTTTATATTCGTTAAACGTAAGAAACTTGTTTACACTTTCTGCCAATTGTTCCATTGTAAAAGTGTTTTCTCTTTCTATCAAACTTTCTATGTAGTCAAAATATCCTGTTACCGTTCTTTCCAATTGGCTAATTTCTTTTTCTTGCAAATAGTTTTTTGCTACAAGTACATCGGTTTTTATTATCCGTCCATCTGGTGCATTTTTCCATGTGCTAAGCCCCATGTTGTCTTTCTTTTTATCGGCTAATTGCTGTATAATTTCGGCGGCGGTTTTTCCTGTAATGGCAAAATAGAATTTGTTTTACACCATGGCATAAAAGTTCTTTGTTATTTCAGCATTTTTATTATAGTCAATACTGCACTCTGCAAAAATATCAGTTACCTGTTGGTAAATTCTGCGTTCACTGGCTCTGATGGAACGAACCCTACGCAATAATTCCTTGAAATAATCTTTACCAAATAAGGTTTGCCCTTGTTTCAATCGGTCATCATCCAACACAAAACCTTTAATGATAAATTCTTTCAGCGTTTGCGTAGCCCAAATTCTAAACTGGGTAGCTTTGCTACTGTTTACCCTATAACCTACCGAAATGATGGCATCCAGATTGTAAAATTTAGTATTTCGGGATACTTCCCTCTTGCCTTCAATTTGAACTTGTAAAATTTCTTTACAAGTTGCATCCTCCTGTAATTCAGCATCTTCGTAAATATTTTTAAGGTGGGTGGTAATATTTTGGGTAGAAGTATCAAATAATTCAGCAAGCGATTTTTGGGTTAGCCAAACTGTTTCATCCTGTACAAAAACATCTACCCTCACATTATTATTTGGAGTACTGTATATTAAAAAATTATTTTGTGCTTCCATTTGTCTGAATTAGGGTTTGTTAGATTTTAGGATTGTTGGATGGAATTGTATTGGGCATTTTGTTAAGTGGGTGCCTCAGTCTTTTCACTTCTAAGCTTTTTGCTCCAAAATTTATCAATAACCCTTTGTCTAATTTATACGCTACTAAATAATTTAATCCTTGTGCCAAATGCACATCTTCTAATGCTACCGATGCTTTTAACTCTACCATTACTTCATTTTCAACTAAAAAATCAACCCTTCTTGTACCTATGTCTTCTCCTTCATAAAAAATTTGCATTTCAAGTTCTCTTGCAAAAGATAATCCTGCCTTTCGAAACTCAATAGCCAATGCTCTTTGATAGATTACCTCCCGAAAACCATTACCCAATGTGGAATGCACTTTCATAGCACATCCAATAATCTTGTAAGTTAACTCGTCTAATATCTTTTCTTTTTCCATTTTATAATCCTTTAATCAATTCATCCAAAAAATCTCAAATCAGACAATTAAGATTACGAAATGTCCCTCGGTACTTTTTTGAAAATGAGGTGATGCTTTGTCATGTAATCTTTTGTAAGCAAGCAGTAATCTGCATAAATAACATATTGCGCTGCTTTGGTTTTCATGGTAGCTAAAAAAGCATGGTTTAAAACGGTTGTTCCATCTTCTTCATAATTGAAGTAATAACCAATATCATTATACTTGCCCAGAAAATGTTTATTGTCTTTATGCTTCGTTTCTATTAATGGTGCTTTAGTTTCTGTGTAGTAAACATATTGACGAATTTTTTCAATGCCAACCAACTCGTTTAAATTTCCATCTTCTAAAAACATAGGTTGCCCTAATTGGTAAAAATCAAAACTGCCGCCTGTACCTTCTTTGTCTCCATAACCTTTGATTACTCGCTTTAATCTTTCAGCTGTAATGGTTTTGGCATAATCTTCCATTTCAATACAAATGAATTTGCGATTGCCTCCGTCTTGTTTGTTCATGTTTAAAACTGCATGAGCAGTAGTGTGGTATTTGAAATTCTTTTGCTCAGAATCCCGAAACTTCAGCATAGAACTTGCCTGCCGGCAGGCAGATAAAGATATAAATGATAATGATAAGTACCAAAAGCTAAGTTGTGATTTTATGCCCGAACCATAGCCCAAGGCGAAGAAAGTAAACAGACCATAGCGAACGATTCGTGGGGACACCTTAACTGTTCGGAAGATAAAACATGTCGCTCCTACGGAGCTCTTATTATGTTTTATTGTTCATTTCTACTGGCATGTCGCCTCTAACGAGGCTAAATATTTTCGAATTATAGCTCCAGAGGAGCGACATATCAGTAGAAAGATATTAATAGTAGGGTGTTAAAGCTCCGTAGGAGCGGCATGTAAGACAAATTGCGTAATCTTCCGAACAGTTGGTGTGTAGACACGAACCTTTGCGTGTGCACTTGGTAGTTGCTGTAATGGAGCAACAGAAACCTTGGGCCGCCAAATTTATAAACGATAATTTTGCTGATGAAGTTGTTCATATTTTATTGGGTTGTATTGATTAGTTTATCATGCCAATGGCAACAGAAAAATAGCGCTGATGAAACCAATTCAACGCCTGTACCTATTATTGCAGATACACTCAAACCATTGCGCATAGAGCCCGATAGTGTGCCCACAAAAAAAGCAACAATTTGGATTGAGGACCTTCCTACAAAAGAAGTTACACCCCAAGAACTTGTTGGCTTTGCAAAAACTTTGGTTGGTATCCCCTACAAATATGCTTCTACAGATCCATCCATTGGTTTTGACTGCTCGGGTTTTATAAGTTTTGTATTTAACCATTTTGATATTGAAGTGCCTAGGTCTTCTGTTGGGTTTACCAACATAGGAAAGGAA
>JANMGS010000696.1:0-2938 GCA_031374745.1 Ferruginibacter sp.
ACAAAACAGCTTATCTGTAAATCCGTGGCAATATTCTTGCCACAGATTCATAGAAAAAAACAGGAAAATCATTCTAGTCTACCCTTTTTTAAATCTTACATTGTGCATTTGATACATAAAATTCTTTTGCAACCATTATCAGATAATCATTTAATATTTAACATCCATTCATTCTTGTTCCCTAGTACAATAAGCAATAGCTGTAGAAATATTTCTACAATTATTCTATATAGCAAATTACATTATTCCAAAAAATACAGATTTACATTTACATTACAATTTTACCAATTGATTTGGCATAAAAATTGAAATATCCAAATATCCTTTAGAAAAACAGTAACCAATAAATCTATACCTATCAAAAAGCTACTTTTTATACCATTATTTTTAATAGCCGCTAGCGCAAGTTCCTTTGCCCAGCCACTTGTTAAAAACGTTTCTTTCAATAATGCTCCCATACAAAACCAAGTAGATAGCCTAAAAGCTGAATTCGAAAAATTGGGATTTATTGTTGTAAAGGAAGCCCCTATGGCTATGGAAAGTGAATATGAAATTCCTGTTATTGTTTCACTTAAACAAGGAACTTGGTATCGTGTTATTTTTATTGGAGATATTACTTCAAGATTATACGAGGTTCGTATGTTTGATTGGAATGAAAAACAAGTTGTATATCAAAAGAAAGTGTGGGGAGATGTTGATGGCAATATTATAAACTACGATTATATTCCTCGTTTTACAGAATACCACATCATTAAACCTGTACAGGTAAATAAAAAGAAAAAGCAAGTAGGTGGATATATTATGCTTTTTAAGAAAGTTATTGCACCTTAATTTCTAGTGAATTTTAATATTGTATTAAACTCCCTCTTCAAGAATAATTCTAAAATCTGGATGCAATTTAAATTGCAATAGGAAATGCAAATATTATCTTTTCATAATTTTCTTTTTGTGGAATACCTTGTGATTACTTGAGAGATTGCGAAAGCATACAATCATTAAAAATTTCCTTTAGCTACAATACCTAGCAGTTTTTTGGTTCCCGCATTATTAACTACTACTTTGGTCTTAATTGTTTGATTAGAAAAACAAATAGCTAATTGAAAAGCTTTCAGATTCTGTAAATTATACCTAGTGGATTTTATTATTCGCTTCTGTATAGGCTGCCCGCAAGACTCCCTTGGAGAAAAATGATTTACTTCTAAAGGCCCCCGACAAAAATGTACAGTACAATTACTGCCACCATCTCACATAGAAACATTGCATAAACTTTAGTTGGACAATTTTTTATTTATATTTTGTAATAACTAAAAAGCAGTTGTTTCACCATAGAAACAACTGCTTTTTTCAATACGCTTTTACGAATTATTGCGTGAGCGAAATATGTATTTGTAGCCCCGCTCTGGTATTGGTAGTAGGCGCACTAGAAGATATATAAGGTAGAATCTTAGTTTGATCAAAGAAAAACTTAAGATTTATACGGCTGTTTAAAGTATAATCAATAGATGGCCTTAAAGTAATTTCTTTACTACCGCCTGTTGCAAAATTGTTATCCTGATCTAGCCTGCTATTGGAAGTTACGTTATCTCTTATTCCATAATCTAATCTAAAGGATATCTCGTTTTCAAGTGCTTTTGCTCCGCCCAAGAATTTAGGTAATTTTAAGCCTCCCAAAAACTTTTGCCCTCCTCTTTTACGATACCCTGCTCCTATTCTAAATTCTGTACTGCGCTGCTCACTCAATTGATAATCGTATAAACTCAAACTAAGTGTACGAGATTTGGAGTACTCAAACTTGGCTTGTAGTTGGTTGGTAAATGCCATATCAAAACCAATCAACGGAGAAAATTGCTCTTGTATGCTTACATTAGGCACCAAGAAGAAAGGTATGTAAGATTTAGAAACGGTATCATAAAAGGAAGGATAACCAAATCTGGATACATCTTGATATAACAAGGCTGATGTAAATCCATTCATACCCAAAGTACCATTATAACCATGTGATACATTAAAGTTGGTAAATATCTTATCCAAGCCTTTTATTTTTGTTAAGCCATTGTAATTTAATGTCCAATTTGGCTTAGGTAAAATTCCTTTAAATGGATTCGATCTTGTACGGCTATCGGTTTGTTTTATTAGAGAAACTGTTTCTGCACTTTGGCCTGTGTATGCGGCAATAAAAGACGGAATGAGTACATCTACAGCATACTTACTATAGCCGTAATAATAGCCATCGGCTTGTAAACCTCCACCTGGCAACTGTCGTGTGTATGGGTTTAGGGCTCCCAATCGCTTAGAAAGTATAGCTCTGTTAGCTTGGAAAGTATTGAATACATCAGAGACCCTGTTGGGATCAAATTTACCAAACAGTGTTTTAAAAGCAATATAACTTACCTCAAAACCTCCACTAGAATACGGCGTAAGGTGTTGAAACTTTAGATTTGTTCCTCCGGAAGTATCTATATACCTAAACGTTTCTGAATAGTCTTTACTAAATGTCTTTTTAAGATTTACCGTTATTGTAAGATCTCTTATTGGCTCAAGCGTAGCTGTTGCACTAATGGTTTGATCAAAATTTTGTTTGAATAAATAGTTGAAGTCTATGTCTTTTGTAATAAGGCCAAGCCCTGCTTTTCTATTAAGCCAATTGCTGTCTATTTGTTTACCAAACACAAAATCTAGTCCAGGAGCCATACTTCTAAAATTCTGCCCCAAGGCCTGTGTGCTATCTGTGTAACCTGGCAACCTCGTATTGCCATTTTCTGAAATAGTAAAATTTACTTGTTTTACACTTGTAATAAGTTTGCCTAATATTTTAAGCGGCGTATTTACATAAGGCAATGCAGATTTATCTAAAATTTTTCTTGTTCTCAACACCCTTTTGCCAGCTTTATTGGTTACACTATCACTAATTTTTGTGTATCTATTTCTCCATTTTTCC
>JANMGS010000759.1:0-3001 GCA_031374745.1 Ferruginibacter sp.
CAAGGTTTTCATTTACGATACCATCGCTTGCTGCAAAAAATGCCAACACATGTTTTATGAAATAACGTTCATCTTCGTTTAGCTTATTTGCCCAATCTTGCACATCTGTTGTAAGGTCTAGTTCTTCAGCTGTCCAAAAACTTGCTTCAGCTTGTTTATACATCTGCCAAATATCTTGGTGCTTAATTGGGAAAAGTACAAAGCGGTCTTTATTATCAGCTAAAAGCGGTTCAATGTTCATCTATATAATTTTTAGAAATTTTTTATTAGCAAAAAGTACGTATTGTTGAATTGGCTCACAGTAATCTCACATCCTCCTTTTCTTGTTTTCGTACTCTCTGAGAACAATATTACTAATCATTTAATAGAAATAATTCTATTAGTTTTTCACAGCATGTTTACAAACTGGCAAGACACAATACGGGCAAAGGATTCGGACAAAAAAATTAGTTTTCCACCTAAGCAATGCACATAGTATGAATAACTTTTTTGGATTTTTAATAAAAAAACCCATTATGTTTATGTTAAGTCTTTGTTAAGCTATCTTTATATTTTAAAAACCAATACAGTAGGGGATTTCGGCAAAATATGGTTCATAAATAGTTGAAAAAGAAGGGGCTCAAAATAGTTTTCATTTAAAGAAGATTAATTGTACTTTTATAAAAAATATTTCCTATGAAAAAAATACTACTTATTTTATCTATTTGTTTTGTTTCAAAAACTGGTTTGGCTCAAGCTCATAGTCCAGAAGATGCTGCAAATCACGTTGGTGATAGCATAAAAATCTGCGGGAAAATTTTTGGTGGTCGCTTCTTTGAAACTTCCAATAACTCACCTACACTTTTAAATATGGGAGCCGCCTACCCGGCAAGTCCTTTAACCGTTATGATACCAGGCACTGTACGCAGTAAAATGGGCTATGCACCAGAAATTGAATTGAAAGAAAAAAATGTTTGTGTAAGCGGTAAAATCACTTTATTTAAAGAAAAACCTCAGATTATAATATACAGCGCTTCGCAATTAGAAGTAAATAAATAGCCCCTACTATATTCAAAGGCTACTCTTCATTTTCTATATCATCTAGGTCATGTAATTCAATAGCCAGTTGGTTGCTTTTTACAAAATTGCACCAGTGGCAGTCTTCTTTGCCGCAACCTGTATAAAAATCTTTTGCTTGTATTTTTTCCCAAGCATCTAATATTTGCTCTTTTACTATATTGGTATCTTCTGGTGTAATTACAATTTTTTCTTTACGGTATTCTTTCTTTTTATCTGGTTCTACAAAATCAAATTCAGTGCTTATTACTTTCCAGTCTTTTTGGTCGTAATTATCTATTAAAATTTTATAGAAAACCGCTTGCCGCCAATAATTGCCGCCATTGGGTTCCTTGTCGTTTGGCCCTTTTAATTGTGGCAAAGCTTTGTCGATATCACCGCTTTTATAATCTACTACGTTAATATTTTTCCCGTCAAATTCCAGCTTATCCAACTTGCCTTTAAGTGGTACTCCATCTACTACAACTCCTCTTATATTTCTTTCTATGGCTACCACTTTATTCCAAGTGTTTATATATTTGTCGTAATAATTAAACAGTACTTCTTCCCCATACTCCATTCGCCTAGCAAACGATTCTTTGGTGAAGTTTTCCCTATGCCTGCGCATGTACCAGGTAAAATCTGCAAACATATCTTCCTTACTATTAAATTTTTCCTTGCCGCCATCTTGCATTTTTTTAAACAACCTTTCTAATGCAAAATGTACAGCACTACCAAATTCGGTAGCTTCATTTTTGCCAGATGGTATGCGTATAAGATTGTTGTAATAAAATTGCAACGGGCATTTCATGTAATTGTTTAATGCCGTTACATTCATCTGAAATTTACTAAGCAAGCCATCTATAAAATCATCTTCGGCATGTGCTATTTCGGGCGCTTGGGCTGTAAATTGTAGTAGATTGAATGCTGCCATTTCTTCTGTTGCTATTGCCACTTTTTCTATTGGCAATTGATGTTTCTCTTGTATCTCTGCAATAAAAACAGAAGGCTCTAATTCTTTTGCATCATTGTTATATTTTGCATAAGAAATATGTAAATGCATTTCGGCTCTAGTGAGTGCTACATAAAATAGCCTACGCAATTCCTCTCCTTCTGCAGCATCACTTGGTGCAGAAGCGAACATGGTGTCCGGAAATTTATATCCACCTTGCGGCTTTCTTTTCTTTTCCCAAGAAGATGCATTAACGCCAGCAAAAAAAACATACTCAAATTCTAACCCCTTGCTGCCATGCGCTGTAAGCAAGTTTACCGCAGTTTCATTGCCCGATACAGTTACCAATGGCAATGGCAGGTTTTCCTTTTTCATCAGATCCAACACATCCATAAAGCCTTTTAAATCCAAATAGGGATTGCGGGCCGTTTCTGTTTTTACAAAATCGAAAAAAGCAGTAAGTAGTTGTAACAACTTTAATCTGTCTTCATGCTGCATGATATACGCAAGCAAGCCTCCGTTTCTTATGATGTCATTGAGCAACTGTTGTAAGGAAACATTGGCAACATCGCTTATTAAGTTTTCTAATATGGCGCTAGCATTTTTCAGTGCTTGACTTATGCCGTTATCAAACAAATCCTTTGGTGGTTGGTTGGCCTTATCATACAATAATTTTCTTATAGAAGATGCATCACCACCATACCTTTTGCTATTTACTTCTACCGTAAGTTTAGCAATATCTATTGGCGCTATTTTGTAAAAATCGTAATGCAATATCTCAAACAACAATTCATCGCCGCCATAAGGGGAATCATGCTCCGCATTCAAATAACGCATAATGGTTATTATTTTATTTACAAATGCATCGCCCAAAATATTGATGCTTCTTTTGCTATAAACCGGAATTCCTTTTAGCCTTAAATATTCAGCCAACGTTTCTCCGTATTTATTTTCTTTGTAAATAACAGCCATCTTGCCTGGAGCAACATGGTTCTTTATTAAAGCATCTATTTC